>JAJZYL010000136.1 GCA_021798095.1 archaeon
TACAAAGGCGTCATTGTACAACTTATTCATGCAGATGACGCCGCATTATAAAGGTGGATAAGTCGTTCTGTATAATACCTGTTAGCATACGGAGTGGCTTTGACTTAGTCATTAGACACAGCACTTTTCCTCACTTTGTAAATGGTTATCCCGCAATTTATTATGCATGCCCGCATATGCAATTCAGGCCGGGAACCCGGATATTTGGGATAAATCATTATGGCCATCACATAAGCGTTATATTGGCGGAAAATAAGGCATAGTCGATGAAAATACTTCTGCTAGATGCTGATGAATTCGGGTATGAGCTTATAGAGAAGGAGGGGGATACATTCGATACTGGATTAAAGGGCCAGAGGGACGACATGGCAGCAGTGCTTGTTGGAATGGTGGCAATAGAAAAAGGTGACGGAGAAACGCAATACCCCGATGTAGATAATGATATTAAAGCAGTTATGAAAAATATAGGGGATAGAAAGCTTCTACTTTACCCATACGCTCATCTAAGTTCCGAACTAGCTCAGGCTGTCAAGGCTCACGAGGTCTTTAATGGCCTTTATGAATATCTCCAAGCCAAGGGTATTGACGTGCAGAAAGCCCCCTTTGGATGGAATAAGTCATTTCATATAAGGATAAAGGGCCACCCCATGGCTGAACAGTTAAAGACATATACTTCAAAGCGGAAAATCTCAGAAGCTCCTAAGGAAAAGTTTTACAAATATTATATAATTGATGAAAACGGGAATGAATATGCAATAGATCCGGCCGCTGATGTGGATTCACAGTCGCCGTTTGATACTGCACGCGATAAATTTCTCATGTTAAGGACCTTTGTTAAAAACGAATTAGAGGGGCGCGCTGCCGGTGGTAAGGAACCTAGCCATATACTTAACATGAGAAAGCTTGAACTAGTAGACTATTGCCCAGAGAGCGACATAGGCAATATGAAATGGTACCCAAACGGGGTTCTAATAAAGGACCTGATACTGGATTACGCGTTTAATGAAGTGGCTAGAAAATGGGGAGCTATAAAGATGCAGAACCCTTTGATCTACCGCACTGACGTTGAATCGATATCGATGCTGCAAGGCGAGTTTCATGAACGAGATTATAAAATCGAGGGGGAGGATATGGTCTTAAGGTTTGCCAGCGATCCCGGAGCATTCCCATTTGTTCAAAAGGTTAACTTCAGCTACAAGCAGCTTCCTTTTAAAGTCTATGAAGAGGCCACATGTTTTAGAAAGGAGCAGAAGGGAGAAGTTAGTGGTCTGATGCGGGTTAGGAACTTCACTATGACTGACCACCACGCCTTCTGTCTCGACGAAACGATGGCCAAGGAGGAGTTCATAAAGCTAACGAAGATCTTCAAACGTCTTATGGACGATATAATAGCTGGTGGTTATTGGGTCATAGGTTTTGAGATAGTTGATGAGTATTACGAGAAATACAGAGAATTCTTCAAATTGCTTCTTAAGGAAGTGAAGATGCCAGCCTTTTTCAAACTTATGAACAGGATGTCCCACTATTATGCTTTTAAGAATGAATTCCAAGTTGTATTTCCGGACGGTAACAATTTACAGATATCAACTGTCCAGTGGGATGTAAAGAATGGATCAAGGTTTTCTCTATATTTTACTGATATGGATGGAACTAGGAAGCCAGTTCCGATAATCATTCACGCATCCAGTTTCGGCAGTATAGAACGCGCGCTGGCGGCTATACTTGAAAAGGCTAGTTGGATGGAAAAAGGAGGTCTGGCTCCGACCCTGCCATTTTGGCTTTCACCAGAACAGATAAGGATACTCCCAATATCAGCAGATAGACACTTGAATTATGCTGAAAAGGTCGCAACAAAGCTTGAGGAAAATGGGTTCAGAGTGGGTATTGATGATAGAGACTTCTCCCTTTCCAAGAAAATGGCCAAGGCCAAATCAAGCTGGATACCTCTTCTAGTGACTATTGGAGATAGGGAACTTAACGGCGGTACGCTGAGCGTATCCAAGAGGGCTGGCTCAAAGATAGGTGAAGAGGAGGTCACGGTTATTACCATTGATCAGCTTATTGCGCTTTCGAAAGACCTTCAGAGGGGTATGCCAACAAGGGCCTCATATCTTAACCGTTACCTGAGTAAAAGGCCAGTTTTCTGCGAAATAAGAGAATAATAGGCGCTGTGACATTGAGACGCTTTCACTTCCTAGAATTATATTTTTGCGGTGTATTCTCCAAAACCCTTAAAAAACAATAGTTGGATTGAATAATATGAGCCAGGTATATGACATTGCCATTATAGGCGGAGGCCCCGTGGGGATGTGGGCAGGGTTCTACGCCGGCTTTCGCGGCCTTAAGGTGTTGATGATCGAGTCGACACCAGAGCTGGGAGGGCAGGTATCCTTCTTATACCCCGATAAAGAGATTAGCGACCTGCCAGGCATCCCGTCGATCAAGGGCCGTACTCTGGTAGACAATCTCAGGGAGCAGTTGATGAGATTTAACCCCGATATTAGGACAAATGAGGGTGTTCTGGATATAGATGAGGAAGGCGACGTCTTTAAAATATATACAAATAAAGATTCATATACAGCCAAATTTATAATCTTGTCAACCGGTATAGGCGTATTCACTCCTAACAAACTCCCAATAAATCTGGATAGCTATGAAGGCCATGGAGTAATTTACTTTGTTAAGGATAAAGCTCACTTTAAGGGTAGAAAATTGCTGATAGTTGGAGGAGGGAATACTGCCGTAGACTGGGCCCTTGAACTTAAGGATATCGCCAAAGAGCTCACTCTAATTCACAGGCGTGATGTATTTCGCGCCCTTGAAAAGAACGTCCAACGCCTTATGAATTCCAATATTAAAGTTAAACTATTTTACAACCTGATTGACGTTAATCAAGAAAACGGGGAACTTGTAGCTAGTATCCAATCCAGTCAATCCAATGATATTGAAAAATTACATGTTGATGATATACTTATCTTAATAGGATACAAAGCCGATATGTCTATTGCAAAAAAATGGGGTTTAATTATGAACAGCAATGGTATAAAAGTCGATGATTACTTTCAGACTAGTAGGAAGGGTATTTATGCCGTTGGTGATACAGCCTCACCTGACCATATGATTAAGGAAAATCTACTCGTCATCGAGTTTGCTCAAGCAACAATTGCTGTGAACGCCATTAAAAAGTCACTTGAGCCGACGGCTCCCTCCTTTGTGCACAGCACAACTGTAACCCAACAAGAATTATGACGGTGGATAGGTGTCAATCATTTTATAATTACAACACTGGGGAGAGTTATCTAAAGAAGCGTGAATTCAGGAACTGGCTCGAGCGAGGGGGGAAGCGAGCCAAGATGCGCAAAGGATATGGCATCTAGATGATTACTTGTCCAGAAGGCGAAGCTGTAGTTAATGGCGATGATATATAGCAGTTTCCAGCCCATATAGGGATGGACGGATAGGCAAGGCGCGCTTCACGGGCTGGAACGGCATTAATTTGAGTTGGGCTACAAGATATTCTATGGA
>JAJZYL010000137.1 GCA_021798095.1 archaeon
TTTCAGGAAGACCGGATTCCCTGAAGTCCTCTTTCTTATAGCGGTAGGGATAATAATAGGCCCGTTGTTCAAGATCATACCGACATCACTAGCTTACAGCATTTTACCCTATTTCAGCGACTTGACTTTAGCTATGATCCTCTTTAATATAGGAATTCAGCTAGATCTCCGAAGCCTGTTCCAGGAAGGTATCAGGGCCATAGGTAGGACCGTTCTATACGTTTCCATAAGTGTAATAGTTATATTTTTCATATTCAACCATATATTTAACTGGGGAGCCTATTCGTCTCTTCTGTTAGCTGTGATCATTGGTGGGGAAACTACTACAGTGGTGGTGCCGGAGCTGGTACGAAGCCTGGCCGACAAAAGGCTCTTCACCAACCTCACCATCGAGTCGGTGCTTAATAGCGTCATACTGATAGTTTTATTTTTCGTCTTCCTCAATGGATTTCTGAACTCTACGCCGATCAGCCTTGCAGGAGCGACGGATCTCGTTGGATCCTTTTTTTCTCAGTTTTCAATAGGGATAGTAGTTGGATTAATTGCCGCCATCGTGTGGGTAAAGTTCCTACAGTTGGTAGGCGTTGAAAACTATTTCTATATAGCTACAATAGGCTATGTGCTTCTTATTTACGAGTTTGTGGAGCAGATAGGCGGAAGCGCTATACTCGCGGTACTAACGATGGCGATAACCATGGTCAATCTCAGATTCATAAGCGACCCGCTTTCAATATATCTGGATATACCCAAGAGCGCCAAACAATATATTATAGACTTCCAAGGGGAAATATCATTCTTCCTAAAGACTTTCTTCTTCCTTTTCTTGGGGATGGTGCTTTCTGTGTCTTCCTTTAGCAGTCCCTTAACATATTTACTGGCTGGCATAGTTATCACAGTACTGGTCTTTTCTAGGTTAACGGCGATACAGCTGGTTAACAGGGACAAAAGTGTAGAAGATAGGAAGTTAATATTTTATATGATGGCACAGGGTTTAACCCCAGCCGTGCTAGCTACCACCCTGCTGCTCTATCCGGTGCCTCATAGGGAGGGGATAGTTCTCATCACTACATTGGTAATAATAATCACTAATATAATAACGACCATCGGATCCGTCAGATTCAAGCAGGGAGGGATCAATTTAAATATCAAGCCCCAAGAAAATTTGAACAAGGCCGAACCTGATAATTCATAAACTATAGAATGAAAAACCTCCTTTCTTACATATGATATGAAAACCTTATACCTAATTTAAACCATATAAGCATAAATAAGCTCATGAAGGCGGGTTGCCCACGATCTAATCGTTCTCTGTTTATAGTCGGGATGTAATGCGCTCTAGATCGGAGGAAGGCGGGCCCGGTGGGATTTGAACCCACGGCTTCCGGCTTCGCAGGCCAGCGCCCTATCCATCCTAGGCCACGGGCCCGTCCTTTAAATGGCGTCCAAGGCCATATTTAAATTGAATGCGAGGCAAAGCCGTAATATCATCATCACGGGGGTGGTGTTGCAACAGTGCCAAGAACGCCGGTCGCCCTATTACCGCATTACCATTTCCTATAAACGCCCAACCGGCTTCTCCTATAGCTTGTCGGTTCCGTTTAATTTATCAAAAGGCTATACCGTTTAGAAAATATGTTGAGGGATCGGTGCTATGTTGGTTCCAAACTGCCGGAATTATGTCAGGAGTATATATTACCTGAATGGCTACCATAGTTATTTACCAAAGTCGTTCTGATCACAAACCTAGTGAATGGGTACCTGTAGATCTCTTCTTTCAGCTTAAAACATAAACAAGTTTTACAGCGGCTGTCTCATGACCACTATCGGGAAATATTTATAGGAACAATAAGGGCTCTGGTGTTCCATGGGGTAGTTTGATGTGTTGCATGGAATAATCGACGCGCATATCCATCTATCCGAACGAAAGGATGATATGTTGATCCCTTACGCTAGGCTTAACGGTTTGGGGTATACTCTGAGAGAGTTATTGTGCCTTATGGAACAACAGGGAGTAGCCAAGGGGCTCCTGCTTAGCCCTCCCCTCCAGAGCGGAGGACCTTTGCCAAACGAAGAAGTAATTGATCTTTGCAGGAAATCTAATGGGAAGCTCGTACCCATCTTGACAGCTGAGCCTGAAACTGGGGCAATAAGAGCGGCGATAAAGCTTGCCCAAGAAAACCGGGAAAACGTCAGGGGGTTCAAGATAAGGCTTGGATATGTTAATGCCTATGCGACAGACCCGATCTTTGACAAGCTCTACGACTTCGCCGAGGTCGAACACCTGCCTGTGCTTTTCCATACAGGTGACACGGCCACCAGCAACGGAAGCCTGAGCCGTTCACATCCGCTCACGTTGGATACCCTAGCTAATGAAAGGGATGCCCTAACCATCGTCCTGTGCCACTTTGGCAATCCATGGCTTCAGGACGCCGCCGAGCTCATTTACAAGCATCAAAATGTCTTCGCTGACATCTCAGGTCTCATAACCGGAAGGGGTAGATATCCAGAGAAATATATGGGGTGGGTGATCGAAAGGATCGGCGAAGCCATTTGCTACGCCGGTGGAGCTGATAAGGTGATCTTCGGAACGGACTATCCGGTTAGCAGGTATTCTGATGCCCTTACATTGGTAGAAAGGTTGGGTATAACCGAGGAGGACAGGGAGAATATCCTATGGCGGAACGCGAGCGCGGTGTTCAGACTTTGATACAAGACAGTGACCTCTTGGTAGTTGACTATCCTCCGGGGAAGAGGGAGGCGCTAGAGAGGTTGCTCGAAAAGAGCTTTGAAGGTTGGTACCTCAGACATTCAAAAAGGACTATCCGGAATATTGAAACTGTAAAGGCTGCCCTGAGGTCAGGAGCACCGGTGGGGTTGACCATGCTTAAGAAGCTGGATGAGCGCTATGGCTACGTCTTCTATATAGCGGTTGCGATGGAGGAACGGAAGAAAGGGGTGGGCGGAAGGCTTTTGGATGAAGCGCTGGCGCATTTTGGGCGGCTTGGAATGATCGGCGTATACGCGAGTGTGGAGGAGGGCAACGAAGCTTCAAGGAAGCTGTTTCAGTCCAGGAAGTTCGTTCACATCAGCTTCGGGGATGAATCAAAGAAGCACGGTGTGGTCAGAACTTTAATGATGTATAGAACCATGCGTGTGGTGCCAGGGGAGATTTTGCTTTACAGGGACCTTGGCTAGTCAGCCACTTCACACCATGGGCTTCCGGTATTCATGGTAAAGCTTAATCCATAAGTTAAACCGCCGCCTTCAGAGACCCTTTCTACGATCGGGTATCATCAAAAATCATTCATGGCTGAATAGAACTTGGTATAGATGCCGTTCTCTTTGACTCTAATTGGCTCCGTGTTAAGTGTGTGTGCCAAGATTCAATTTTTATAAAAAATGGGGTTAAATAACCCCGAAGAATCCGATTAGGTGGTCTACAGATATGGCTCCCGGGCCCAGCAGTACTAATGTCACCGATAA
>JAJZYL010000138.1 GCA_021798095.1 archaeon
AGCCTTGGCATCGAGCCAAAGGAGCCGCTGATGAAGCTGTCGCGCATGGTGAAGTTCTTTACCGTGTGGATAGAGCGGCCCGGAGATCCCCCACCTTAGCCGGCCAGTAGGCGGCAAGGGCTCAACACCACACGTGGATAGCGATGGCCATGGACGGCATCGCCGAACTGCCCCGTTAGCGGGCGTAGGAGGCCAAGAAGACGGGAAGATAATGTCCATAACGACATCCCCGGAGAGGCAAATGACACCAGAAATTGCGTCAAATTAGGCCCGACAAAATCCACTTGCGGATGTACTGTACATGACAGCATGGATCATTAGGAGGAAGTGGAATAAGAGAAGTCCAGATTGCAATCATCACCAGCCCGGTAATTGCCGGAAGGGTTACAAAAGAGAAGAGCATAAGATTGATGGTCAATTTTATAATTGAACAGGACTCCACAAAAAGGAAGGCCGTACCTTTAAATAAGGGCAAGTCGTTCAAAGTTCTAACATGAAAGTTGAGAAGTTGACTACAAAACAACTTTCAATACCATATATAGATGAATCAAAATCCGATTGGACTGATCAGCTGGGAGTACAGCTATATATTAAGTGCGATACAGATAAAGTTACAGGCTGGGGAGAAACGTTAGTGGGAGGAGGTGTCGTGAACTCCTATAGAAGCGTCATTGAGAATTTAATAATGAAACTTATTTCTGGGGAAACAGTTCAAGATGTTAACGTAGTCACGGAAAAGCTTGAAAAATCCCTTTTCACAGCTGGCCTATGTGGCATTGCCAATAGCGCCATAAGCGGAGTTGATATGGCGCTCTGGGATGCTCATGCTAAGGAGAATGCCAAGCCCATTTCAGATATGATAGGCGGCGCCAAAAGAGGCAGAATTCCTGTTCATGCGACCCTTCCTCGCTATAGTTCAATAGATCAATTATTAATCGCTGTCAGAAACTCGATAAACCGCGGTTTTACGTTGATCAAGCTACACCAGCCGCCAGGAATGACCATAGATAGCGTTAGGGAAATAAGGAAAAAGTTTGGAAAAGAAGTTGGTTTGGCTATTGATTTGAACGCCCTATATGATGTAGCTAGAGGGCGCGAGTTCCTCCGTAATATACGAAGATATGAGCCGGAATGGGTGGAGGAGCCACTTTGGCCTCCAAATGACTACGACAGCCTTGGCCTTCTCACAAAGAATACAGATGTTCCCATAGCGGTGGGCGAAAACGAATATAGCGTATATGGGTTCAAAAGGATAATAGAAGCCGGAACTTCAGTAATACAACCGGATATTTCGAGGGTTGGAGGGTTAAGGCACTTTTTAGAAATAATAGAGCTCGCCAAATCATTCAAGGTTAATATTGCTCCGCATCTGGGGATACATAGGTCAGCAATAAGCTTTGCAGTTACTTTACAGGTTGCTGCAGCTCGCCCTGAAATAACAACAGTTGAACACTGTCTCGCAACATACCCTAGTGATATATTCACCGGCCTTGGGAAAGCAGTAAATGGCGAAGTAGATCTACCACGAGGGGATGGGTTAGGCATCCAAATAAACGAAAATGGCTTTAAAGGGTACAAATATCATGACAGGTTTAGGTTACTGGAATTCAGCGATTTACAGAAGCCGCGAGGCGCTGCTTAGCAGGATAACGATATGAGCTCTACATTAGACCTTAGGCGCAATTTAATTTAACCAAAACGTCAAAATTATTTTCTGTCATATAAGCGACTTTAGGGCATTCCTGTTATGCTGAACTATGATCGGTTGTCCAGAAGGCCGAACATATTCAGGTCCTTTACAGGGCTTGAACTGTCCGAGTTCGGTTCCGTATATGAAAGGGTTAAAATAGAGTATGAAAAATCCGAGAGGCAGAGGCTATCGCAGAAGCCAAGGAAAAATAGGGTCGGCGCAGGTAGGCCCTTTAAGCTGCCCCTGAGGGACAGGCTGCTGATTCTATTCGTCTACTACAGGCTTTACATAACTTCGACCCTCACCAGCTACCTATTTGAACTGGACCAGAGTAACGTGCTTAAGGACATGCGCAAGCTGGAGCCCCTTGCCAGGGAGGTGATGCCCATCCCCGAAAGGATCTATGCTGCTGCCAGGAGGGCAAGCACGCCGGAGGAGGTTGAGAGGTATTTTCCGGGTTTCAAGGTATTATTGATAAATGCATAATTTAGTTATCTCCTCTGGCTCGCAGTATTTCAGCAGCTTCTGCCGTGCTCCTTCCCCAATCGGCAGTTCGCTCGCCCTGAAGTAGGATCGCACTATGTCGGGCCTCCTCCTCAGGCTTCTCACGTTGTAGTTGAGCTTTTTTCTCAGCTCCCCAAGCTCCTTGGGGCAGAACCCCTTCATCTTTGACCATTTCAGGTGAGCCCACAGGAATTCAACAGGGTTGAACTTCGGGCAGTATGGAGGCAGCCTGAACGCGGTTATCCTTCCTTTGTTCTTATCCAGGAATTCAAGGACCGCCTTCGCCCTGTGAGTTGGGGATCCATCCCACACGAGGACAATGTGCTGATTTCTTATGTGTTTTAATTAACAGCTGCACGAGGTAATCCATTACCTGCTCCTGCTTGATGGTTCCGTTATGTACCCTGAAGTATATTCTTCCCTCCAGCGTTATTCCACCCATGGCAGCGAGCCTCTTCCAGTTGAAGTTGTACTCCACTGTGGGTGTTTTCCCGACCGGCGCCCATGTTCGGCCCATGAGAGGGATCAGGGAGAGCCCTGATTCATCCTCTATCAGGAGGAGTCCGTTGGTTTCATCCAGCTTTTTTTTATCTTTGGCAGTTCGTCCTTAACCCATTTCTTCACCTTCTCTTCGTCATGTTCCCTGGCAACCCCTTCAGGCTTCTGCCAGGAGAAGTTGAGAGAATGGAGTATCCTTACTACCTGGGATGGTGAATAGTGCACCCCGTATACCTCCTCTATCACCCTTGCCACCCTCTCACCAGTCCACATGTCCGTGGAGAAGCCGTACTGCTCAGCGCCCTTTAGCAGGATGGAAGGCAGGTCCTGCAGCCGTCCATCGTCCAGCTTAGAAGGGCGGCCCGTGTGAGTCCTGCTCCTGAGCGCATCATAACCTCCACCATCCATGTATGCGCTGTACCACTTGCTTACGGCTGCCTGCGACACTCCTAGCTTCCTGGCTACTTCGTGTTCAGATAGCCCTCCTTCGATGATCATCTTAACCCCTTTCACACGCCTTTCTTCAAGCGTCAGGGAATCCCTCCTTTTTTGAATCCATTTAGCCATAATGGGCATATTTGTTCAGGATACATATATGATAACGACAAAAAATATTGACTAATAACTAAATTATGCTTAAATCAATAGGTATGATTTATTGATGGCTTTGCTGACGACCGCAGTTGCCCTGTGGCCACTGATTTATTGATGTGCATCAATATAATATTTAATCGAGCTTTTCGATATGGTTGACCAGTTTACCATCAATATA
>JAJZYL010000005.1 GCA_021798095.1 archaeon
ACTCGTTCCTGATGGCGCATTCATATACGTTGAATTTGCACACAAACAGGAAATCAGAAGGCATTTAGGAGAATTAGGTTTTAACATATCTTATAGAAAAGGTTTTCATCGGGAAACAGTCATAGCGACTAAATCGTCTTCTCTGGGAGCCTGAACCATAAAATATCAATGGATAGGCGAGGAATCTCCCTGACAACAGGATAAATTATGGCCCTGTTCTTCTCTACACCCTTTTTTTATACACAAACATTAAATAGTTTTATAACTTATCTCGAATCATGCCTGTTTTTTTAAAATATACTCATAGTCCAGGGGATGCGGCCTTAAAAGGTCAAGTTAAAAGGTACAGCGGTGGACCCGGCCTATGTATAATTATGTTCGCGTGAGTTGAACTACAATGACGGATTTGGCGGTCTACGGCATATCGTCAGAGGTGTTCCAACTGGTCAGCTCACTTGACTTCGATCATGTTACGTTTATAGATGAAACACTGAAGATTCCCACCAAAATAGAAAGGAATAGGATGCCCAATAACCTAGAGCAATTCCTCAGGCATGATATATCTGACATTGCGTCGTTCAGCGATAGCATAGGGAACGCGACGGTGGTGCTCTTTGCTCCAAAGGTCAAAAGGTGGGGGGAGGACGCACGGGGCAATATGCTCTCGCACGTTAAAGAGGTAGCAAAGCTGCTTAAGCGTGGACAATACCTGGTCAACATGGCGCCGAGCGAGTATGGGCTCAATCAGGAGATCATAAGGTTGGTAGAAGCGCTCAGCGGCTTAAGGGATGGTGAAACGATAAACTATGCGTATGCCCCTATAGCCACGGAAGGCAAGCTTGAGCCATATGCAGGAACGGCCGGAGGAAGGGTGCATGATATGCTTGGCATCACGACCTCATTTGGGCTTAATGAAGCAGAGCTGATGCACTTTAGCAGCGTAATTGAGAAGTTTACACCAAAGTTTCTACGGGCTTCATTTCCTAACCTTGAAGGGGAGTACTTTATCGATGAACTGGTGAGGGGGACATGCGACTTGAACCTCATCGATCGGTCATTTCCTAGGGGATCTGCAATAATCATGGTTGCAGTATCCTTCCTCAAGGCGATCGACGCCTTCTTGGACGAACTGCTTATCACCGTCAAACGGAAGGCCAGGGAGTTAGGATATAGGACAAAGCATACCAACATCAAATTGCTTTGGGATGTGGATGAATATGGATTGAGGGGCGAAGGGCCATATTGGAAGGATGCGGCTTTACAAAGGCTATCGGAGTCATTTGCAAGGGTTGACTGGCTCTCCTATTCAGATCTGAAAAACGTCTTGGTCAATAGCGGTATAAGGAAGGACGACATATTGGTGGCCTGTGATCGTCCTACAGAAGAATTTCTAAGGAAAAGGGGGGCCGGCGGCAACATTATAATTGCCAAGACATCCGCAAAAACATATTAACCTTCAGTTCGACATTTAAATCATGGTAAAGGTTGGGCTTATAGGCGCCGGCGGCTGGGGTAAGAATCATGCGCGCACGCTTTACGAACTGGGCGCACTGTATGGAGTTTATGATATTGATGATGAACGAAGAAAGGAGTTCTCCAAAAAATATCAGGTAAGATCTTTTGATACGCTTGATGAACTGGTTACGAGCGATATTGATGGAGCTGTAGTGGCCACCCCTACGGCCACCCACGTAGACATTTTGATGAAGCTGGTCGAGTCGGGGAAGAATGTGCTAGTGGAGAAGCCCTTTGTAGCCGCATATAAGGACGGGGCCGTCATACTGGACAGGCTGAGCGCCGGGAAGGGGTTCGTCGGCGTAGGATATATTGAAAGGTTCAACCCAGCCGTTGGGTACGTTAAAGAAGCGATAGATTCCAAACGGTTAGGAAAGCTCATCCTGCTAGAATTTCACCGGGAGGGCAGGTGGCCCAACCGCATCGGGGACGTTGGCGTAGTGCTTGATACCATGGTCCACGATATCGACACAAGCAGGTACCTTACTGGAATGCATCCGTCAACGGCATTCGCGCGGGTTTCAAAGGTTAGGAATAACGTGGAGGATCTGGCGGTGCTCCTGTTGGACTTCGGCGAAGGGGTTACCGCCTCAATGGTTGCCAACTGGATAACTCCAAAAAAGGATAGGAGGTTATCGGCGGTATTTGAAGAGGGGATCATCCAGATCAATTTTATCACCCAGGAAATCAGGGTTGATACAGAATCGGAGACGGTGATCCCACGCCTTCAGACCAAGGAGCCACTGATGCTAGAGGACCAGGCATTTATAGATTCGATCTTAGGTAAAAGGAAGTTCCCCATACAGGCTAAGGATGCGATTGAGAACAACCGTATCGCAGAGGCCGCCCTCCTTTCTGCTGAAAGAGGGATACCTGTATTCATTTAACCCCAAGTTCCAGATACTTTGCACGGAAACGCTGGACAACATCGGCCATCTGTCTGGGCTTAAGGTTGTGCTTTGCTCTGATCATCGAGTTGGACGCGTATCTCGCACCGCACCCTATGGCTATCATTTGATTCTTGTTCAATTCATTGTAAAGACGTCTCTTCAGGGTTGCCTTTTTCCTATCAAGGTTAGCCCAGGCTGAAGCCAAATTTCTCAATCTATCCTCAAGGGATGCCACTTCCTTCATTTCCATATCTATGATATCTTGCACATATCGTTCACTTAGGCGTTCTGGGGGTATATTTAGGGCTAACCCCTTCTTCAGCACGTCCGACGGTAGCCTCCTTTCCATCGCTATCCCAGTTTCTCCTCCTCTGCAGCCAATTCATCTAAAACCTGAACTACTATGGAACGCTCTTTCACTGCATTGCTAATAGCAAGTTCCAGCTCGTCTATTTCACGTTGCTCCACGGCCATATCCCTTGAGCTGAGCAGCTCTAATTGTGTTATACAGCGTTCCCTGCGTGACCTTAATCCGCTAAGCTCATCCAGTAATCCCTCCAGTTCAGCATGGCCGGGCACATCTATCAAGCCTTATTATCATCTCCAGCGTACAGCAGGCATGAAACTTTGCGGCCATCATGATTATACATTTTGGGCACCCGGTACCCCTTGATCTTCAGCTCAATATTAGTTCCATGCCTTTCAAGGCCTTCAATCGCGGTCAGGCTTTTCATGTTGCCCTTCTCCTCATTTATGATCCTTTCGAGCACCCCTTCGTCCCCCGCCGATGCGTTGTTGATCACGAGGCTACCGCCCGCACCTGTTGAGACAACTGCTTTATCGTTAAATGAACCTGCGAACTTGTCATTCACTAAATACTTCAGGTCGGTTGCTATTTCGTCAGCAGTCCATCCACATATCCCAAAGGCCATGGGGCATCTAGGGTGGAAAACGCAGCCCTGTGGCGGATTGATCAGGTTCGGCGTATCGCCTTTCAGTATTATTCTATTGGGCTTGACCATTTTACCAGGCACGGCAGAAATCAGCGCAATTGTATACGGGTGGACTGGGTTCAATATGACGTCCTCCTTTGGACCGCTTTCGACGATCTTCCCAGCATACATTACGTTAACCTGATCAGCCATATATGAGATCACGGCTATATTGTGAGTTATTATGACCATCCCTATATGGTATTTTTCCCTTATCTTGCGCAGTAACGACAGGATCTGGGCTTGTACAGAAACGTCGAGGGCGCTGGTAGGCTCGTCCAACACCAAGAACTTGGGAAGCGTAGCCATTCCCCTGGCCAGGGCCACCCTTTGCTTTTGGCCGCCAGAGAGCTCGTGTGGATATCTATATGCAAAGTCCCTCGGCAATCCGACCTCCTCCAGCAATTCCATGCATCTGTCGACCGCCTTATCAGGTTTCATATAATTCATAGCCAGCAGGGGCTCTGTTATGATACTCATGACGTTCATGCGCGGGTCCAATGAGGAATAGGGGTCCTGAAATACCATGTTCATGCCGCTTCTGATTTTCTTCAATTTTTCCCCTTTTTTCTTAAAGATCGAGTATTCCATCTCTATGCTGGCTGCGCCCTTGGCATCGCCATCCCTGCGGAAACCGTCGTATTCCCTGAGGACGTCATCAGGAATATCAAAAAGTACGGTCCCTGCAGATGGGCTTAACAGCCCCAGGAGCGTTCTGCCCAAGGTGCTTTTGCCGGAGCCGCTCTCTCCAACTACACCCACTATCTGCCCTTCTCCGACCTGAATATCCACGCTATCAACGGCCCTGAGCCTTAATGGTTTGCCGAATGCACTGTTCGCCTTGATCTCAAACTCCTTTGTAAGCCTCCTGGCTGCTATTATCAATTTTGTTCCCCCTTTTGCCCTTCATAGAGGTAACACGCCACAAGATGTTCATCTTCGACATATTTCATCTGCGGATTGTTTTCACGGCATTTATCCATTACATATGGGCACCTAGGGTGAAACATGCAGCCGCTGGGCGGAAACCTCATATCCGGGACCGCCCCGCCTATACCCTGTATTTCCCCTCCCTTTATGGTTGGCACGGCCGATATTAGCATGGTGGTGTATGGATGAAGAGGCTTATTGAAGATAGCATCTACAGTAGCCACCTCAACTATCCTGCCAGCATACATGATGCCTATCCTGTCGCAAACTTCGGCCAGCACGGATAGATCGTGCGATATCAAAATGAATGAGGTGTTAAAGCGTTGCTTTAGATGCTTTAAAAGATCCAGGATTTGAGCCTGTACCGTAACATCCAGCGCGCTGGTTGGCTCGTCCATTATGACTAATTCCGGGTTGTTGGCTAGCGCTATAGCTATTATTATCCTCTGTCTCATTCCGCCGGAGAGTTCGTGAGGATACATCTTTACCACCTCCTCCGGATTTGGAATTTCTAGTGATGATAGAAGCTCGACGGCCTTCGTATTGCCCTCTTTAATGAGGACGGCCTTTGACATCCTGTTTAGCCCTGGGATCCTCATCCACCCATCTATGCGACCCTGACTAACCACCCTTTGAAGTACGGCCATATCAAATCCACCAAGTCTTTCCGAACGAAGGGAGAGGATCATCTTCTCCTTCCTAG
The DNA here is from genome assembly GCA_021798095.1 of archaeon. Classification (GTDB taxonomy): domain Archaea; phylum Thermoproteota; class Nitrososphaeria; order Conexivisphaerales; family UBA164; genus JAJZYL01. The sequence continues at coordinate 5,031 of JAJZYL010000005.1, forward strand.
CTATGCCAAGGTCGTTTCTTCTCCAGATGTTGAGCAGCTGTTCCTCGATTCCCTCCAGTTGCCTGGTTTCAGCGAAGGCCTTGATTGACTGTTCGTCTGCGCCATTCTCCAGTAGCTTAAGCGCTTCCCTTAAATCATCGTCTTTAACCTTCGACCTTGCCAGCCTTCTCTTGGCGAGAACCTCCGGCTGGTGCACCATCAAAGTCTCTGCTATCTGATAACCTATACGTAGGACCGGGTTCAGGCTCGTCATTGGATCCTGGAAGACCATCGATATCCTGCTGCCACGTACGTTTATGAGCTGTTTATTCAATTTCTTCATTATATTTTCACTGTGTCTCAGATTGGGATTGTTCGCCTCCTTGGAAGCGAATTCCCTCAGAGTGGCTATCAGGTCCTTGCCATCCAGTAGTATTTCCCCATCGGTGACCACAGCGTTCCTTGGCAGAAGGCCTATGATGGTCAGGCCAAGGGTGGTCTTACCACATCCGCTCTCTCCGGCGATGCCCAGAATCTCGCCCTTCCTCAGTAAAATGTCCACGCCGTTCAGGGCCTTATATATACCCCTTCTGGTGTAGAATTGTTCCTTTAAATTTGAAACGTTAAGCGTGTACTCCAAATCAGCTCCTCCGCCTCGGGTCGATCACATCCCTCAGACCGTCACCAAGCAAGTTTACAGCCAAGGCAAACACCGTGATGGCCACCCCCGGAAAGATGACGGCCCATGGAGCCGTTTGAACGTAATTAAGGCCCAGGCTAGTTAAATAACCCAACTCGGGTACCTTCGCGTTTGCTATAAATCCGATAAACGCTAGCGTGGAAAATATCACCATTATCGATCCTAGATCCAGTGAGATCTGGATGAACACTGGAGGCAGGGCGTTGGGTAATATGTGTCTGAACATTATCCTCGTCCTGCTTACTCCTGAGGCTTTTGCGGCCTCTACGTAGGTGAACTCCTTTGTCGACAGCGTCTGGCTCCTTGTATACCTTGCATACAGCGGCCACCAGACCAGCGCTAGCGCGAGAGACATATACATCAAGCTCCTGCCTAAGATGAATCCTATTGCTAGGGCGAGTATTAGGTAAGGTATGCTGAAGAATATATCGGTTATCCTCATCACTGTTTCGTCCAGCAGGCCCCCAACAGTCGCTGAAACTACACCTATTACGGCGCCGGCAACCGCGCCCACAGCTACCACCAGTATGGAATAAAACAGATCTATCCTTATCGCCTTCAGTATGCTGGTGTACAGGTCAACACCAGGGAAGGTCGTACCAAAAGGGTGGGCCCATGATGGTGGTAAGGGTACCGGGTTTGTGAAATTTGGCACAAGTGTATTTACCTGTGTGATGCCCAGAAGGCCAGGGTCGAACTGCATTATCAGCGCATCTGCCACATAGATGAGCACTATTATCAGGCCAACTAGGGCCGTCCTGTTCGCAAGGAAGACCCTGATCGACAGCTTTGTGTTATCCCATCTTTTAGCCCTTTCTTCATTCAATTTTCAATCCCTCAATATCTTATCCTCGGATCCACGAACGCGTATATGAGGTCAACTAAAAGGTTGGCCACTACAAGTATCAACCCAAAGAGAAGCGTGGCGGCCATGATCCCCCCAACATCGCTATCCAGCAGCGCTTGCGTAGTCCAGTACCCTATTCCAGGATAATTGAATATGGTCTCTACAACCACCGCACCTCCAAGGAGTCCCGCCACCGTCAGGCCAAAAAGGGTTATCACAGGCAACAGGGCGTTCTTGCGCGCGTGCAAGTTATATACGATTCTCTCCGACAGCCCCTTAGACCTGGCAAGCCTGATGTAGTCCTGATCAAGGACTTCCAGCATAGAGGACCTAAGTATCCTGATAAGGCCTGCCACTATGGCTAACGCAAGCGTAATGGCCGGTAGAAGCAGGTGTATTGCTGCGTTAAGGGCTACCCCCCAAGCGCCATGCAACATTGCATCGATTATGATTATGTGGGTGGGATAGGATATCCCGTTGACGTACCAGGAAAGGCCTGAAACCATCGTGGGTGATACCACGCCCGAGATCGGTAACACCTTCAGATAGACCCCCAGCACTATTATAAGGGCGACGCCTATCAAATATATAGGCATAGCGTAAAGGGTAAACGATCCAACCCTGAGCGCGTGATCGCTAACCGAATCCCTGTTTACCGCAGAATAAACTCCGAAGCGGACGCCTATGATCCATATCAGTATGGCCGCCACTACAGACAGCATCAGGGTGTTGGGAAGAAACAGGGCGATGGCCGTAGTAACAGGACCGCTGTAGATAGCCGTGTTGGTATATCCCCAATTTCCATGTAATATAGCGTTGAGCCAGTAAAAGTACTGAACGTATATCGGCTGGTTAAGATGGAAACGTGCAATGAGCGCCTGAGTTGCAATGGCCCTTGCTGCGCCAGTAAGCTTAGGGCTCAAATATTCAGCCAGGATGACGTTGTTCCCGCTGACATGTGAAAGGATGAAAACGATTAAAGTTAATCCTAGGAGCGTGGGTATGAGCAATAACAACCTTCTGATTGTGTAGGCCCATAGGTTCATGTATAATCATCTAAAAAAAAGGTGAAGTGGGTATGCAGTTTATCCCTTTACCCACCAATAGAAGAGCGAATCATCGGCTCCGCCGAACATCACATTCTCCTGGTACTGAATGTTGTTGTGATAACCGCTCATGTATGGTTTGATTATCCAGAAGTTGTTCTCCTGTAGCGTATACACGTACATGTACAGGTTGATCCCTATCTGTTCAGCCTGCTTGTAGTCCTGCGCCGCCAGCGTACTGTTCGTTGTCGAATCAGCCTGAAGGATCAGGTTATTCATCTCCTGGAACTGAGTGGCTGTAGCGTTGCCCATGGTCGCGTTGACATAGGCCGTAGTCCAGCCATTCGCAACTGGATAGGATCCTCCCTGTAGATACATCGAATTGACGTAGTCGCTTGGGTATGGGTAATCCGGTGACCATCCAACTCCATCTATTATTGGATCGGGGTTCCCGCCTGGCACAAGATATCCTATTATGGTGTTGAAGTTCTGGTAAACCGGTGAGGCTTCGATGTTGGGGTCCATTTGATGTAATGCTGTCGCCCACATTTCCATGGCCGCGTACTCCACTGGCAGACCTGAAGGAACCACTAGCGGTATGTTAACTGAGATATTGTATTCTCCAGATTCCTTCATCAGCTGTGTTGCATAGCTCAGGTTATATGTTGGTATGCCCGTAAGCTGGCTCGGCGGCACGTAATCGGTCATTCCCTTTGGGATCATCCCCGCATAGTTGAACCCGAAGTTAGCGCCGTATACATCGTTGCCAACAAGCTCATCGATGTAATTTGTATAATTGAATGCGTAGGCGAATGCTTCCCTCACCAGGGTATTGGCAAAGTAATCGGATGGTATGTTATAATTGGAACCAAACACTGATTTCATTAACGAAATTGAAGTGTTCAGGTTGAACTGAGCCCAGAATATACCTATGGTCGGGAAGGAATACAGAAGTGCAGTACCACTGGCTACCTGCTGTTTGATGAGGGGCATATAGGTGGATGGTAGATAAGTAACTATATCCGCCTGGCCACCTGTGAACAGGTTGTATGCGGTCTCAGGATCCTTAACCCACTCGATCACTATAGTATCTGTTGGCGCTGGTATATTTGGTACACCCGGGAAGCCGGGGTTGGGCTTTAACACTATGGATTGGCCAGGCACATAGCTCTGTATCTCATATGGACCTGAAGCTACCGGACTATACTGTACTTGGGTGTTATAGTTGCCTTCATTGCCCTCGTTTTGATAGGCGTAGAAGCCTGCTGGAGTGAAGGTTATGCCGGCGCCGACGCTCTGCAGCCAGCCCGCGTCAAGCACGCCACCTCCTTCAGGATCGGCCAACGCCGTGAAGAACAGGGAAGGGGCGGTGGGGGTAACAAGGTGGAATGTGACCGTGTCCGTAGCATTGTTGTAAGTTATCGCATTCATTATGGCATTAAAATCCGCTGTATCGTTTGCACTTTGCATTATGGGTACAAAAACTGTCAAATTAGGTATAAGATACTGAGCTAGTATCCAATCTGGGGTAAGTGGGCTTCCACCCTCAAACAACATGGCCCTTATGGCGGAGTACCAAACGTCATATGCCGTTATCGGATAGCCATTGGAGAAATTCATGCCGCTCCTTATCGTGAATGTATAAGCCGTGTAGTTGGCGTTTATTCCTCCGTTCTGCACTGTAGGTATGGTTGCTGCCAGCATGGGTATGAACTGTGATGTGTTAGACCCATTATAGACCACCAGCGTCCCCATGATGTTCTGTATGGTTTCAAGGCCGGTCGCCTCATAGTCCACCTGTGGGTCAAATGAATATGGTCCACCAGGCGTATTTACCGCCTCCGTTATCACGGATGGGTTGGGTACATTCCCTGTGTATTCATAGAGGGTATAGGGCTGGGTTACCGTGCTAACTGCAACGGTCTGTCCAACCGTGAAACTATACTCCTGACCGCTTGTTGTATTTTCAGTGACCAATGTCAGGCTTACCGGATAGAGGCCGGCGGCGGTGTATGTTACGCTGACAGGGTTGGTTACCGGCTCGTAAGTCGTGCTGTTTGCCAGGACCGTTTGGGTCTGTCCGTTACCGAAGTTCCAGATGTATTCATAGATCTCCATACTGTTGCCTGTAGGTGCTTCAAGGAAGCCCCCACTAAGGATCACCGGTGCGTTGGCTGTAACCACGGGCGCCGTCGCATCAATGGTGGTGTTAAAGGATATGGTGGGGATGGATATCAATGGCGCCAGGGAATCGTTTACTACCGGTGTTATCTGCACTACCCTCGTCACATTATTAGTTGAAGATACAACCTGGCCGTTGAGGGTTTCCTGAGCGGCCACCAAATATGTACCCGGGTTAGCATAAGTGTGAGTTACGCTAGCCGCGCTCGCATATTGACCATCACCGAACGAGATATTGAGAGCTGCTCCCGATGCCTTTCCGTATACAGTGAACGTTATCCCCGCGCCCTGAGACGCCGTCAAAGAAGTTGGTGCAAGTGAAATCTGGCTTATGGTAACTTTCTGTGAAGTGTACAGGTAGTAACCCGCTCCTGCGGCCACAACCAGTATTACTATAATTATGCCGACTACTGCTGCTCTTGCTATAGCTTGATTTACATGCTTTCTAAATAACATGTGACTATAATTGTTTATAGTCTACTATAAAAGTTTTTTGGAGGCGATCTGGTATGTGGCCGTGTAAATTCATCACGAGTAAGTTTGGGCTCAGCTCTCAAGATCCAGACCATAAGTTGGTCGCGGTATAAATTTCTTCATAGCCCGACTTGCACCTGATCGCTTCCCTTATTGCCAGCGCGGTCCATTATCCCCTCCTTGATCTTAGTGGATGAGATGCGCTGGCCATCATATGCGTGAATAAATGGGATTACGTAGATCAGCACTTCACTCAAACCGTTTCTTTTCCTTATTTCATTGGCTTCCATGGCCCTAGCCATAGTATCCGTAGTTACTACGACATAATTTACATCCTTATTCAGGAGAGGCCCATATGGATCCTCAAGCTTGACAAGCGTGTACTCCTTCCCCAGCCCGTCCACGAACGCCTTAACCCCGCGTTCCCGTTCCTGAAAACTTGAGGTGGGGCTCTTGCCGAGCTTTCTCGCCAGTTCGTCCGATGTAATTCCGACATATATGAAGTCCCCTATTTCAAACGCCTTCGATAACAGTGCTTCGTGCCCCCTATGAAGTACTTCAAACGTACCCCCTACGGCCACCGTGAGTTTTCTAGCCACGGATACCGTTAATTATTTATTGTAAAAAGTTTTCTATGAGATTTCCTGTTATGTCCAGCTATGAACGCCCGCTTTCTTCGATCGTGTTACACAGGTAATTATCGACAACCTTTAAACCTAGGGCGATGACATTGGGATGATTTGGGTAAATTGCTGACAACGGTGAAAGTTACTGCGGATGTTAGGAGCGGAATTATGGACTATGCGAGGGACAAATATCCTAATGAAATGATTTTGCTGTTACGTGGTAGGCTGGACGGCGGTATTGCATACGTAGAATCGCTGGTAATTCCACCCTTTGCAGCCGGCAGCAGGACAAGGTCGCTTTTTAATCAATGGGCGCTTCCACCTGATCCCACTTTAATAGGCACCGTCCATTCCCATCCATCTGGCATAGCCCGTCCTTCAACCGCCGACCTGCTGTATTCTTATGGGGCTGTGATCATGATATTGGGCTTCCCGGCTGACCTCAAAGCGTTCGATAGGAATGGAAAATATCTAGAAGTGGTAGTAGATGGGCGATGATCGTGTGTGTGAAAATTGGTTATGCCCTAGCAACCCTTTCCACTTTACTGTATGCCCTTATTTCTATGGTTCCGTTAACATCATTGTAGTCTCCACCAAGCACCCTTATTCTTTCCCCCAGCTTCAGGCTGGAAACTTCATGCTGATTAGATGAAGATACCAATTTTATATCCCCTGTGTCATCACCAACGAGCACTTCGGTCATGCTGGAGGCGCGGCCGTCGGGGAGCTTGTGTAAATTTACCTTGGGGATGGATAACACTACGGCTTCGATGTTGACTAGCCCCTGCCTTGCTTCCTTCACTTTAATGAGCGATCTTTCCAGTACAGCTGCCAAGTCCTCACTTGTAATTTTGGCGATGTCGCCAATGTGTACAAAATGCGATCTAACTATTGGGCCGGTCGTTTCAATTGTATTCCCGCCCAACGGCCTCTTCATGGTCGTTGTCAGGATATAAGGTTTCAGGGCTTCATCCAAGGCCAGGAAACGGTCTTCGCTTTCGCCTATTATGTAGTATTTATGGAGCCTCTTCAATATAACCGTACCCTCATTACCGGCAAGCTCTATCCCATATTTGCCCTGCCTTCCCATAAGGGGCCCCACTACTACATCGGCGCCATCTGAAAGCGAACCGTCTGTCCGCCCCCATATCACTACCCTTATCGTGCCATTCGTCTTCATGGATAGATTAAAGGATATGGCGGAACCTTCGCTCTGGTCCCTTTTCTTATAATGAAGCTCTTTAACCGGGCCAGAAATCCTTCCTCTGTACATATGAAGCCCGTTGGGTCGGTAATCATCTACGCATATGCTTGTTATATCGCCGCCCTTGGCATCGCTTACGGTAATGGCTGACCTATCGTTGAGATGCACTTCTACAGATCCGTCTCGCGAAAGTTTGGTGGAGCAACCGGCAATGGATAGTGGCTTTCCCGTGGCTAATCCAAGTGCCTTAATTCTTTCCGATGAACGGCCCCACGCTATGCACCGCCTTACATTTGAGTCGAACATATAAAATTCGACCCCGCGGTTACCGGCTAGTTCCATACCCATCGACAAAAAGTAACCTTCGATGGTTACGCCGTTAAGCCCCCCCTTTGCTTCTCCCACTTTGAGTGTAGTTGGTGCATGTTCTAGCTTGATATCCCAGTCGCTCATCAACAGATAGAGGGCCCCCAGGTCAGTAAGATATCCGGATCCTATCTGTTCCTTCTTTTCCTTTATCTTGGCCAGTATGGTCTGCCTATCGGTATCTTCCCTAGCTTCCAATATGCGTCCTATGATGTCTTCGACCTTCGGGTCGAGCTTTTCTCCAGCCATATAGAATCAGTGGTCACTGAATATTAAATATGGTACACGACGATGTGCACTTACTTATCTAATGCGTTTCAAGGTATCTAAGGGCATCAAGGGCCGCCTTGCACCCGTCCCCGGCAGCTGAAACTGCCTGTCTATAAAGCGAATCTGCGACATCTCCTGCTACGAACACGCCCTTTACGCTGGTCCCAGTTTTATCGTGTACGGCTATGTAGCCTTTTTCTGTCAGTTCCAACTGTCCCTGAAATATGTCGGTATTGGGCTTGTGCCCTATATCCACGAACAACGCGTCACACTGTATCGTTGACTCCGTGTTATCCTTCAAGTTGAGCAGCTTCATTCCCTCCACCCTTGAGCCTCCCAGCACCTCCTTCACCACGCTATTCCAGATGAACCTGATCTTTGGCTCGTTGAAAGCACGTTGCTGCATTATGGCGCTAGCTCTCAATTGGTCTCGTCGGTGTATTACGGTGACCTGTCGCGCCAGCCTGGTAAGGTAGAGGGCATCCTCAATGGCCGTATCCCCTCCCCCAACCACGCAGACATTCCCACCCTTAAAGAATGCGCCATCACAAACTGCACAGTAGGAAACGCCTCTTCCCTTTAGGGCATTTTCTGATGGGATGTTAAGCTCTAAGGATTTAGCCCCAAGAGCCACTATCATGGAATCAGCGAGATATATTTCGTCCTCCACCACAACCTTAAATGGCCTCTCCTTTAGATTTACGCTTGTAGCATCCTTTTCCATCATTTTTACCCCCATCCTGATAGCCTGCTTAATCATCCTATCCATTAGCTTGGGGCCCAGGATGGGTTCCTCGAAACCGGGAAAATTTTCAACGTCAGTGGTGTTCATGAGCTGCCCACCGGGGGCGTAACCAGCCACCAATAGAGGGGGAACCCCACCTCTGGCAGCGTATATGCCGGCGGTCAGCCCGGCCGGCCCGCTTCCAAGGATTATCAGCCTTTCCTTATGTTGACTCATGATAGTGGTCAAGAACCCAACCTTTTAAGTTTTGACCGCAAATTGCTTTCATGGCGGGGTGATTTCCTATATGGCAGTCCGGATTATGAAGGATTGGTTTCTATTTTGCTGAACAGGGGCACCGGCGCCTCTAACCTGTGCCCAGAAGGGACCTGCTCCCAGGCAATCTGTAAACCCGGTGTACCTATATTCAGTAGCCTAGCTAGCAGCTTGGCACGCCCAGGTAGGACCGGTGCCATCATGAAGTATAGATGGGCCGTAGCCTGGACGGCGTTATAGGTCACCGTTGATGCCCTTTCTCTATCATTTTTTAATAGTGCCCATGGCTGGTTCCTGCTTATATATTCATTTCCGGCATAGGCTACTTCCATGAAGGACTTCATAGCGTCCTTAAGCCTTATCCTATAGATCAGGTCCACATAGCTTGCCCTGTGTTCGAGCACGAGTTTGATGAAAGCTTGATCTTCAGCGGTGGCTGGACCGCCACTGGGGACCGCACCATAGAAGTTATTATAGGCGAATGAGAGGCTTCTATGGATAAAATTTCCAAGTGAGTCGTTCAAATCATCGTTGACCGTCCTCTTGAGATCATCGTTTGTAAAGTTTGAGTCACGCTGTTCGGGCCTCATGGATAGGAGGACATAACGCCAGTACTCCCCATCGGCAAGCTTGAGTGCATCATCGGCCCATATGCCTATGTGCTGGCTTTTGCTGAATTTCAATTGATTAAAGAGGAGGAATTCGGTGGAGGAAATCCTGCCAGGAAGCACATATCCTCCACCCGACGCCATTAATAGGGCTGGAAATATGATCGAATGGAAAGGTATATTGTCCTTAGCTAGGAAGAAGACGGTCTTGGTCTGATCGTCCTTCCAGTAATCGTCAACTAGCGTTTGTCCACCCAGTTCCTTTACTGCAGAAATATAGCCCAGCACCGCTTCCATCCAAACGTAAATCGTCTTCTCCTCAGCGCCCTTAAACGGCGCTGGGATTCCCCATTTATTGTCCCTGGTAACCGACCTAGGCCTCAAACCCTCTTCTATCATTTTCAGCGTTGTGTTCTTGACATTATCATCAAGATCTTTCACAGTGCTGATATATTCCTTGAGCTCATCCGAAAAGCGTGGTAAATCGAAGTACCAGTGTTCTGTGGTCCTCTGAATAGCGGGTGAACCACAGAGCGCGCATCTAGGCCCTATAAGTGACGTAGGCTCAAGCAACCTGCCACATGAGTCGCACTGATCCCCCTTGGCTTTATCATACCCGCAGAATGGGCATGTGCCCTCAAGGAACCTGTCGGGCAGAAATATCTTATCATGTTCGCAATAGAGTTGAACTGTTGACTTCCTGCTGATATAGCCCCTCTGCTCCAGGTTGCTGTAGAACTCCTTCACAAAATCGACGTGCACCGGGTTCTCCGTGCGGGAGTAATTTGAGAGATGAATTTGATATTTGTTCAGCACCTCGAGCAATTTAAGGTGGTTCTTGTCAGTCAGCTCCTTTGGGGTTATCCCCTCCTTAATGGCGGCAACTTCAATAGGCGTCCCATGCTCGTCAGATCCAGAAATTGAAATCACATCCTCACTCATCTGTGTGAGGAACCTAGCGTAGAAGTCGGCCGTAATCAAATGAAGCATCGTCCCTAAATGGGGCATGCCATTTATGTATGGCCAAGCTGAGCACACTATCCATTTACCCATTTGGCATTTGATCAAAAGCGCTCTTTAAAAGCGTGTTGGATATCGGGGCAAGAATTGATACTGCTGAGCGCACACGGGCTGTCATACGGCATTATAAGTAAGGGAGCGGTAGGAGTGAACACGACCTATTTTCGTGCACAATTACAGCTCATAATTAGATCAAAACTAGTTAATCATCCCTGACCCTGCTCGTGCAACTTCGACAAAACACGGCCAGGCGTCAATGGAAGCTGGTAATAGCGCACTCCGCTCGCCTGCTTGAGCGCATTGGCTATGGACGCGCCCACCGGCACTATTGGAATTTCGGCCATACCCTTTGCGCCATATGGCCCATACTGTTCATATGTTTTGATGAACTCGACGTACATCCTTGGTATATCTGCGATGGAGGGAACGATGTATGTCGTATAATTCGTGTTCATTGGTTTCTCGTCCTGGTTGTACACCAGCTCCTCGCTAGTAGCGAAGCCCAATCCCTGTACTATCCCCCCTTCGCACTGCGTTGTAGCCAGTAGTGGGTTTATTACATTGCCTATATCGGCCATCAGGTCCACATTTTTTACATCAAGGTACCCGGTGAGCGTATTCAATTCTATCGATGAAACCATCGCTCCATACATGTAAACTACGTGTGGTACCTCCAGCGTACCTTTCACGGGTTCAGGATAACGGGGTACTTCAAACGTACCTTCAAACTTTAATGTCTCCCCCTTTGCACGCAACCCCTTTGCAAGATCGTATATAGAAACGGATTTTGATTCATTGCCCTTTATCCAGAACCGACCGCTGGCATATTCTATACCATCCCTGGTGCTCTCAAGGTAAAGCGCTGCCTCCATCCGCAGCCTATCTAGCATTTTGTTACAGGCTACAAGCAAGGCGTTACCGGACGTGAATGTCCCTCTTGAAGCGCTTGAACTTCCTGTATCTGGCGAATATTGTGTATCAGCATTAACTACTTCTATTTCATTCATAGGCAAATCCAGCGCTTCTGCCACTATCTGAGCATTACCTGTGTTTACCCCCTGCCCGTAATCCGGATTAGAAAATAACACCTTGATCTTCCCCTGTGGGAGCAATTCTACCGCGGCCGTAGGATAGTCCGGTATAGTTCCAAAGCCTACCCCCTTTATCGCTATGGCTACTCCAGTGCCCCTCCTTATCCAGGGCTTCGGTGGAAGCTCCTTCCCAAGCCGCCATAATGGGGAATTCCTAAGCCGGCTTAGAGCCTCGTGTATGCCTTCCATGTTCCTCATGCTGTTGCCAAACGGCCCTATATCGCCGCTCTTAGCAAGGTTCTTTAGCCTGAAGTCTATCGGGTCCATCTTCATCTCTTCTGCCATTTCATCCATCATGCTCTCGATTGCGAAGTTCCCCTGAGGACCGCCGAACCCCCTGAAAGCCGATGAGATGCCGTTGTTAGTGTAAACAAGGTTCGCGTCTATTCTGATATTGGGTATAAGGTAAGGGCCGTTTATGACTTCTATGGTGACGTCAAGCACCGTAGGGCCGAAGCTTTGATAGGCGCCCGTGTCCAGGTATATGCGGGAATCATTGGCGAGCAGCCTGCCATCGTCGCTCACAGCGGTCTTCAACGTTATAAGTGAGGGGTGCCGGTGGAATCCACCTACCCCGGATTCCTCCCTGTTCCATACGAGCTTTACGGGCCTCTTGGTCTTGGTAGCCAAGAGGGCCAGGTGTATCTGAACCGTCACATCATCCTTTCCTCCGAAGGCACCACCGGCTGGGTAATTGATCACCCTTACTTTTTCAGGCGATATATTCAGAGACCTGGCCACCTGCATCTTGTCCCTATAGGGATTCTGGCCACCGGCTAGGATGTTCAAGTTACCCAGTTCATCGGTATATGCAATGCCCGCCTCCGGCTCTAAGAACATGTGCTTCTGGCTCTGTGTCCTATATGTCCTTTCAAGGGTCAGATGAGCGTCCCTAAACGCCCTATCAACGTCCCCCTTGAGTATGAGGGCGTGCCTTGCGATATTACCCCTGTCATGTAGCTTCGGCGCTTCTGGCTTAAGAGACTCATCCATTGAGTGTACCGCCGGCAGTGGCTCATAAACGGCCTTTATGAGGCCCAGAGCCTTTTCTGCGGTCTCCTGGTCATCCGCGGCAACCAGAGCTAATGGCTCCCCATAAAATCTCACCTTCCCATAGCCTAGGACCGGCGCATCTGGGATTATGGCGCCATACGCATTCAACCCTGGCACATCCTTATATGTTAGCACGGCTCTGACCCCCTGTAATCTCTCCGCCTCAGCTGTATCCAGCGTCACGATGTTTGCATGCGCCACCGAACTCCTAAATACCCTTGCAAAGAGCATCCCTTCTATTTTCATGTCAGAGAAGAACTTGATTTTGCCCGTCACCTTGTCAAGGGCGTCCACCCTTTGATAGGATCTATTGATATAACTATAACCCTGTTGGAGAATTTCCTCAGACGCCAATTTCACCACCTCAATGTCGGGCGCCGGGGAAACAGTAAGGAGGGCGTTTTAACCACCATGAATTTAGGACGTTCATGCATCATCATATATTTCTCATATCCTCAGACTAAGCTATCGATCATGCACCGGAGCCATTTACAGGCGATCTGAAGCCGTTAACTATTTCATATAATCCTTCATACACGGCTCCAGCTATTGCCTGTTTCCTGTATTCTGCCGTTGCCCTGATATCGGTTATGGGGCGTGCTTCTTCACTGGCAAGCCTTCCTACCTCCTTCATCTTTTCATCTGTAAGCTGACAGTTCAGGATGGCAGCTTCAGCGCCCTTGGCCCTAATGACCGTAGGTGCAACAGCACCCATGGCTATGCGCGCCTCCTTGAACGTCAATACTTCGGCCGGAACCAGCACTGCGGCCACGCTCGCCAAGGATATCGCGTTTGCGCTCCTCAGCCCTATCTTCTTAAAGAAATAATAGTCACCAGGTTTCATCTTTCTTACGCTCACCTCTGTTATCAACTCATTGGGCTGCCTGACCGTTTTCCTTACGCCAAGGAAATAATCCCCTATATCAACCTCCCTCTCTGAGGCCGCTGATTGAAGTTTGATCTTAGCGCCGGTGGCGAATAGAGGTGGCAGGCCGTCGCCTGCTGGACTGGCGTTGCCCACGTTGCCGGCCAGTGTTCCTCTGTTCTGAATCTGAACCGCCCCCACAGTTCTAGCCGCCTCGACAAGCACTGGAGAATATTCATTAACCAATCGTGACCTTATAAGATCGGAGTAAGTGGCAAGAGCCCCCACCCTTATGAAGTCCCCATCATCGCGTATATAATTTAAATCCCTTATGTAGCTGAGGTTCAACAGTTCGGTCTCTTTAACCAAATCATCCTTTATCTGGACCATGACATCGGTGCCACCCGCAATAGGCCTTACCGTAGCGTCCTTTAGGATATTCAATGCCTCTGGGAGGGTTCGTGGAGAATGAACTGTGTATTGGGAAACCTTCATTCATTAGCCACCTTCTTTATAGCTTGTACCAACCGCGGATATGCGCCACATCTGCATATGTTGCCCGAAATCGATTCGACTATCTCCTTTTCAGTGGGATGGGGATTGCTATTCAACAGCGCCTTAGCTGACATTACAAACCCAGGGGTGCAGTAACCGCACTGGCTTCCTCCCTCCTCTGCTATGGCCTTTTGAATTGGATCCAATTGCCCGTCCTTGACCAGCCCCTCGTCTGTCCATATCTCCCTGTCCTGAACCTGTGAAATCATGACTAAACATGAAGTGACGGCCTTCCCATCCAGCAGAACGGTACACGCACCACATTCGCCAGCTTCGCAACCAGGTTTTGGGCTTGTTATATCCAAATCCTCCCTCAACACCCTCAGGAGGCTCTTGGCCGGCGGCGCTTTCACTGCTACTTTTTTTCCATTAAGCACAAA
>JAJZYL010000006.1 GCA_021798095.1 archaeon
TACCAGGTAGAAAAAGATCTCCCCTCTACCGGCTTCCACGCTCGCCGTTGACCTTCCGGCCGCGGGCCTCATGCTGGCCATATACGCGGGAAACATCACCCGGTGTTTGATTTCATACATCCTCTTCTGGAGCGGGTTCATCTTTGAGTACATATCGTCGCTTATTATCCTGCCATCAGGGATATCCTTGAGCACCTGCCTTATGATCCTGATGCTCTGCTCTATCTCCTCGACCCTCTGAAGCAACCGGGCATAGCAGTCCCCCTCACTGAATGTAGGGACTTCGAAGTCGAGGCTAGGGTATGCAGCATATGGTTTGGCCCTCCTTGTATCATAATCAACCCCAGACGCCCTAAGGTTTGGCCCGGTTATACCAAGGCGGATAGCGTCTGATTTGCTTACGACGCCAACCCCCTCAGTCCTGTCGATCACGACTGGATTCCTGACCCAGATCTTTCCATAGTCCTTCAGCCTGGCCTCCATGTACTGCAGCACCGTTTCCGCCCTTTCTTTGAAACCAGCTGGCAGATCCCATCGGACCCCGCCGGGGATTATGTATGAATATGTTATCCTTGCGCCGCTGATCTCTTCGAGCAAGTCTATCAGTGGCTCCCTGTCTGCAAAGGCCCACATATACACCGTCGATGAACCGAGGAATATCCCGTATAGCCCTATTCCGTACAGATGGCTCGTTATCCTGTTGATTTCGGACGTCAGCGTCCTGAGATACTGTGCACGGGGGGTCGGCTCTATTCCCAACAACCTTTCCAGGGCGATGATATATGCCAGGTTGGCATTGATGGTGTCGGGCAGCATAACCCGTTCCACAATGGGGATGGCCTTGATATATAGGCGGTTCTCGCTCAGCTTTTCTGTGGTACGATGCACGAAACCGATGTCGGGGTCAACCCTCTGGATTATATCGCCATCCATCCACACCTTGATCTTCATATGCCCGGAGCCGGGGTGAGCCGGTCCTATTAGCAGCACCAGTTCCCGGTCAGCCTTCAGCCCTGCCAGCTCATCGTAAGTCAGGTTGGCCGTAGCTGCACGGTCCTGGGACTCGCTCATTTTTGCACCCTCCACGGAGTTTTTTTTAATGGAAAATCCTTCCTCATAGGCCACTTGCCGGCGAAGTCATCAGGAAGCAACAGCCGCCTCATATCTGGATGGCCCTTAAACACTACTCCAAACATTTCATAGGTTTCCCTCTCCAGGAAATTAGCGCTCTCCCAGATGCCGGTTAGCGTTGGAACTTCGACATTGTCCGATTTGGATACGATCAGCTTAATTTGGGCGTTCATGTTGGAAAGCTCCCTGTTAATATAACTGGATATGTGCCATAGCACGGCCAGCCTATCGCCAAGGTCCTCGGCGGTCACCGAAAGGCAGTGGTCGAACCCAGCAGCCTTCAGCCGGGTCGCAAGGTCCAGCAGATGGGCGCCATCAGATGCCTCAACTTCGAATATTCCCTTAGCCTCATCGGTGGTAAAGGTGATCCCCGTAATGACCCGGCTTGCGGCCGTCACTTGGACACCGCCTCGACCACGTCCTTAGGACCTGGTGTTGCGGGTGCTGCGGCCACCTGGATATCAGCCGCTGGAGGCCGATTCTTCACTATGCTTTCCTGAAGCATAACGACAGCCCTGGCTAGCGCTTCGGGCCTGGGCGGACAACCGGCTAAAAAAATATCGACGGGGACTATATCCCTAGCCGGAACGGTATTATAACTATCATAGAATATACCACCATCCATAGCACAGGCACCCATAGCTATGACCCATTTTGGCGCCGGCATCTGCTCCCAGACTATTCTTACGCTTCGAGCCATCTTGAGCGTGGTTGTGCCTTCGATCACTATAAGGTTAGTCTGCCGTGGGCCCCCAAATGGAAGAAAACCCAGTCTTTCAAGATCAAAGCGGGGCCCAGAGGCAGCGGCAAACTCGGTACCGCAACAGGAGGTCATAAGATGTACGGGCCAGAGGGAAAACTTGTCTCCCCAATTTATCATTGATTTTACGTATCCTTGCTTCTTTAGAAAGGAGACCGCCTTTTTGGAGACCGTCTCCAAATTTCCAAAGTAGGCTACTCCGTCTGCTCCACCACCCATCTCGCCGCCACCTTTGCGTTTTTCGTAGCGTAAAGCATAGACGGAACCATTACCCCCACGCCCACAGCGAAGGCGATCATCGTGCTCACCCCGAGCACTAGAAGCAGTATAAATATGAATACCACAAACGGCTCCACCGTCATGAAAAGGAGCGCATAGGGGTAATATTGCATAAGGAATATGCCCCTAGCCCTGCCGATCTGTTCGTTTCCGCTTTCGAACCTGCGGGTCTTTGATGGATAGTCGGGGGAAGCGAGGGCCTTGCCTATGAGATACGATAGTATGGGAACGGCGATGCCGATCAACATGATGATCCCCACGTCGATTATGACTCCGCCCCACTGCAACATACCATCATATGAATCTAGTGTTCATATTTAACTTTATTTATCATTTATATTAACTCACTGGATGGATAAATCTCAGGGATTAATATATTATTGCCTATACTTGCAAAATATTTTAATAAAAAAATCTTGGATCAGAATATATTATATAATTTGTGCTGGTTAAGGTACCAGGTCAAACACAAATCTGGCGCCCGTCAATTCCCCTTCCCCCTTAAGCTTCCAATTTATGTCAAAGGTTTTGGATTCTCTGACGCTTTTGACGGTGGCATTCTTCGGCAATTTCTCCCACAGGAGCTCTACCTTCTTAGGATCCCTGGTTGACAGGAGGCTCCTCCTTCTTTTCATCAGATATTTGATAAGCACCTTCCTATGGTCATACCCATCGATCTGTATAGTCTGATCGCTCATCTCTATAGTAAAGGTCCTTTTGGCCAAATAGATCATCATTCTAACCTTAGCGGCATTAAAATACTTTGCTTCCATGCGCTGACTCCTAAGCCCTTTGCGAGGCGAAATGTAACAAATGGCGAAACTGGTTCGGTGCCAGCAACTTATTTGGGTTTACTATATAAATGACATAAGGTGCGGGATTATCTTAACCAGAAGCTCCGCCCCGGTCTGGACGCCGTTGATAGACCCTGGCAGCGATACCAAGACCTTGTCATCGTCGGTTATTCCGAGGGCCGCCCTGGTGAACATACCGTCCAGCCCCACCTGTGAGATGCTGGCTGAACGGAACGCTTCACCGAACCCCAACATTTCACGTTTGAACAGAGGCCTTATGGCATCATAGGTGACATCGGTTCGTGACATACCGGTGCCTCCCACAAGGACGATCAGCTTTACTTCCCTCAGACGGGCAGCCGATAGTACCGCGCTCCTTATTTGAGCTATAGAGTCCGGTACCAGCGTCCTAGACGCCACCTTGTGGCCCGCTCCTTTCAGCAGCTTCGCCAGCATATCCCCGCTTTCATCCTTAAGCCTTTTCCCTTTCTGCAGCCCCTCATATCTGGACGTACTTACGGTAATCAGGGAACAGTGAATATTGGTAAATACATCCTTATCGTGATGGCCGTGCTCCGACGGCAACTGTGTTGTGGGTCGGCGTTCGACCCGCCCTGTACGCTGTTGATTTTTGTTGGGCTTGTGCTGGCTCATTTTTCCTTGACCTTCTCTAGCACGCGCAGGTTATGTATCACCGTGGAGGGGTATTGCCCTTCTTCATCCTTTTCATATTTCTTGACCATATCCCAGAGGTTCAAAAGCCCTATGGCGACGCCTGTCAACGCGTCCATTTCGACCCCCGTTCTGTAATGGGCCGACGCGCTAACGACCAGGCTTGCGCCAGAATCCGTTAACTTGGCCTGTGCCGTAACCGACTCCAGGGGTATCTGGTGCGAGAAGGTCAACAGCCTGGATGACTCCTTGACGCCGTTTATTGCAGAAATTTCTGCAACCGTTAATGGGTCCCCCTTTTCAATCTTCCCAGCCCTGATCAGCCTGCAAGTTTCTTGTTTCAACTTGATTTCACCAATCGCGGTGGCCCTTCTGCTTACCTCCCTTTTGTCCGATATATCCACCATCTTCATATTCTGACTTTAGATGACATGGCTTTTAATTAACGTTTCCCAGATATGGCCTACATCCGTTTGATATACCGCCAGAGGCATCTCCAAGGGCGCAAACTCAGGTATGCCCATCCCTGTCCACGGGTATAATTAGCATAAAGCGATAGTAAGAGGTTATGACGGCTATAGAGCCAGCTATAGAGCCGGCTATAGAGCCGGCTATAGAGCCAGCTATAAATGATGGTGACCCGCTTCTGAGCGAATACGGGCCAATTTTATACGCTGCCGCCTGACCACTTATGATGATAGACTGGAGAAATCGTGGGCAGGATGGCACCGGAGAAGCGCTCGGAGCGATAAGGGAAAAGGCGTGCGGCACGGACCAGCCGGTTGCGCTCGTGCGCGGCCATATGTATAAATCATCTACAGACTTCGTCTTGAAGTCAAATGTCGCACAAAAGTTAAATAATTAACTGTAAATAAGATGTGAGAACCGTGTCTTACCAGAAGGCGTTGCTGGAAATATCAGAAATGCTCCTTAAACACGAGCATCTGGATGCAGATGAAATAGAGAGGATAAAGCTCACCGTAACAAGAAAATACGGGCTCACACGGGTTCCAAAGAACTCGGAAGTTTTGCAGCAATCAGGATATGACAGGAGGCTGATGGTAACTCCGCTCAAGATCAAACAGGTGCGCAACATATCCGGAATTTCCGTTATAGCTGTTATGTCGAAGCCCCTGCCCTGCCCGCCGCAGGCCCAGTGCATATACTGCCCGGGTGGCGTAGACTTTGGCTCCCCAAAATCCTACACGGGTAAGGAGCCAGCTGCAATGCGCGGCGCTCAGAACAACTATGACCCGTTTATGCAGGTTAGGAGCAGGGTAGGACAACTGGAGGCGTTAGGACACAGGACTTCGAAGAGCGAAGTGGTGGTAATGGGAGGCACGTTTCTCAGCTTCCCAGACGATTACCAGAGGTCGTTTATCAAGGGCGTATACGATGGGCTGAACGGTGATGTTAGCGAAAGTATGGAGGCCGCCATGGAGAAGAACGTTAACGCGGCACGGCGTTGCGTAGGCCTGACGTTTGAAACCAGGCCGGATTTTTGCCGACAGCAGCACGTGGATTTAATGCTGGATTATGGCGCCACAAGGGTGGAGCTGGGCGTCCAGATCCTCGATGACAAAGTGCTCCTAAGAGTGCATCGAGGCAATACGGTGAAGGACATCAGGGAGGCTTTCAGGGTAGCCAAGGACGCGGGGTTCAAGATCGTAGCGCATATGATGCCGGGGCTTCCGTTCACAAGCCCCGAACGGGATCTTGCATCCTTTAAGAGGCTCTTTTTTGAAGATGACTTCAAGCCGGACATGCTAAAAATCTATCCGACGCTTGTGATCAGGTCCGCTAAGCTCTATGATATGTATTTCAAAGGCCTTTACAGGCCGCTTGATGAAGAGGGCGCGGTAGAGCTTCTGGCCAAGGTGAAGGAGATCGTGCCGCCGTGGATAAGGATCATGAGAATTCAGAGGGATATACCGGCCTATATGATCGAGGGCGGAGTCACAGCTGGCAACCTCAGGGAACTGGTTCACAGAAAGTTGAAGGCTGACGGAAAGAGATGCAATTGCATACGGTGCAGGGAGGTCGGACTAAACGGGATCAGCGCTGTTAACCCTGATTCCTTCAGGATGAAACGGATCGATTACCCCGCATCTGGAGGGTCGGAGGTCTTCCTGTCGTGGGAGGATGAAAAAGGCCATATAGCTGGCTTCCTCAGGCTCAGGATCCCTTCAGATAGCGCGCACAGGGAAGAGATCAGGGGGAAGGATGCCATGCTGATAAGGGAATTGAGAGTGTACGGCAAAGAGCTGGGCTTTGGGGAGAGGGATGAGGACCAGTGGCAGCACAGGGGAATAGGGAAAAATCTGATGGAGGAGGCCGAGCGGATCGCGCGTGAGGAGTTCGGCGGGAGGAAGGCGGTAGTTATAAGCGCGGTGGGAACTAGGGCTTACTACCAGCGCCTGGGCTATTACCTTGAAGGCCCTTATATGGTCAAGCGGCTATAAATAACCAGATAGAGAAGGACTGGCATGATGTAACAGAGGACGCTCAGGAGCTTGATGGACCTCTCAGGCCTTTTGATCATCAGTTCGATGCTTGACTGCATTTCCTTACCATCCTTAAACACCACCTTCTCAATATCCGCATCCCTGCGTCTCCAGTATTTTACATGCCTGCTCGGCGTTATTTCCAAAGAACCCAAGATGGAGGTCACTGCGAACAGGGCTAGAGCGCTTACCGTAATCACTTCGTGGCCAAGCATAAATCCGGCAAGCGATGGAAGCCCTCCCCAGGCGACTGAAAAGAAGAAGTCATTATGGGCGGCGCTAAACCTCGGATGGTTATATAATATTACAGCCAGCACTTCGATTATGCCTATTATCATCAGAGGCACGTTTGAGAGAATGACCACCAGATAGCCTCCTAGGCCAGCCGCTACTATGAGGGACGCTGTCCCTACGATCTTGAGAACGGATGCCCTCCCCCTATCCATCAACCTGTGGGAGTATGCTTCGTTGAGGTAATGGGCCGAAATGCCCAGGCCGAAGAAATATGCCACAAGCAGCAGGATATCGCTCATGATATCAGGGACCCCGGAGAGCACCATCCCATCTATTATGAAACTGAATACTATGGCGGTGTAGGGAAGATAAAGCAGGTTGATGTAATCGTTATGGCCCATGAACCAGAATTCCTTCAACTGTTCAATCCCCCAACGTTGTTCCCCTTATTAACAATTTACGCGGCAGATGGCGAACCCCACTTATGCAGCAGGGCGCGCTGCGTACAATCAACTAAATTTCTCATATGATGGCTCACAGGCTCTTAAGGTAGTCCGACCTCGTTACTATTCCGGAAACCGACCCTCGATCATTGACGAGGATGACGGATAGATGTTTAAGCAGGTCCCTGGCTATGCGCGCAGGCATCTGGCCATCAACTATGATGAAATCATCGCTCAGGAAGTCCATTATGGGTTCTCCGCCGTTCTTTGCATCCAGGAGCTTCTTTTCGCCCACTATGCCAACCACCCTCCCAAATTTGTCCTTTACAGGCAACTGAGAGAACCCCCTCTCCAGCAGGACGCCCATCGCTTCCTTGACCTTCATGGTCGGGTTGCCCCAGACTATTCCGGTATTTGCTATCTCTCGGACTGTCCTCCTGTCACCAGCCTTACTGGCTTCGAGAAAATCGAAGATCTTCTTAATGGTCACATATGACCTGCAGGTTTTTCCCCCCTCTATCATGAGTATGGTCCTTTCCGGTATGTTCAATGCCCTTGAAAGCTGCTGGGTGCTTAACCCCAGTTCATTACGCATTTCCTTCAGCTCACTCAAATTGGGCAGCATCATTCCAAATGTACCCGGTTAATATATAAGCGTTTTATAGCGGCTCAGCTATAGGATGATGACCCGGAGAATGCCGTAACTGGTGGCCATCGGCCGGCGTATGCCCGGGAAAAGGACTCGTGAGGGGAAAGACGGCTGGATAGCGATATGGTTAAAAGGATATATCCCATAGAACGGGGTCATTGAATACAATCGATTTTAAACCGGGCGATCTTGTCAGGATCAAGGTAAAGAGCCAATCTTACGAAGGACTGGTCATGCCAAGGACCCAGTATGAAGGGCCGGGACACATAACAATCAAGTTGAAGAACGGCTACAATATAGGCCTGTCGCTGGACAGGATACTGGAATCCAGTATAATCAAGCACAGCGATGAAGCCAAGGGCAGCGAAGCCACGGTAATCCCCCGTGAGGGCGGCCAAGTTCACGGTGATATACTCCTGTTAAGCACCGGCGGGACAATAGCAAGCAGGGTTGATTACAGGACCGGGGCCGTCAAGCCCGCATTTTCTTCAAAGGAGTTAGCGGCGCTTATACCGGAGCTTGGGTCCATAGCTTCCTTTTCAATAAGGTCGCTCATGAGCGTTCTGAGCGAGAACATCAGGCCATCGGACTGGACTGTGATGGCCAAGGCGGTGCAGGAGGCCTTCCTGGCCGGGTTCAGGGGTGTGGTTATAGCCCACGGAACGGATACCATGCACTACACCGCCGCGGCGCTTTCCTTCGCACTTGAAAATCCGCCAGGGCCGGTAGTGCTGGTGGGCTCACAGAGGTCCTCTGATCGCCCATCATCAGATGCTACGACCAACCTTATTGCCGCCTTCAAATTCGCTTCATCTTCACGGTCAAGGGGGGTGTTCATTGCCATGCATTCTGGACTGAGCGATGATTCCATTGCCATCCATCTGGGCGTCCGTGTTAGAAAGAACCATACCAGCCGAAGAAACGCATTTCACTCGATCAATAGGCGGCCCGTAGCCTATATCAGGAACCTTGCCCTTAACGAAAACACGGTAATAGGGGGTAAGGGGGAATTCATCGTCAGGCCTAACTTCGATGATCGTGTAGCTCTGGTGAAGTTCTTCCCTGGCATGAAAGGGAGTTACTTTAAATCCCTGGTGGACGAGGGCGTCAGGGCCATAATAATTGAGGGCGGCGGGTTAGGCCACGTTTCTGAAGACCTTATCCAGCCCATAACGGAAGGGATCAAGAAAGGGGTATTCTTTGGGATGACATCCCAGTGTATCTGGGGGTCGGTGAACTTGAACGTGTATGAAACCGGGCGTGACCTGGTGTCCGCCGGTGTGGTTCCGCTGGGCGATATGCTTTCTGAAGTGGCGCTGGCAAAATCCATGTGGGTGCTGGGCAATGGGCTCAACGCCACAGGACAAATGCCATTGGACCTTCGAGGAGAGGTCTCCGGAAGGAGGTGGTTGTCAGTTGAGCAGGATTAGGGTAGGGCTGGAAATACACCTTCAGCTAAACACGCAACACAAGCTGTTCTGCAACTGCCCAGATCCGCAGGCAGGGCAGGGAAGAGTTGAATTCAGGAGGGTGCTCCGTGCTACCGCTGGGGAACTCGGGACCCTGGACCCAGCGGCAGAGTTTGAAATGAGAAAGAACGTAGTCATAGATTATGTAAGTGAAGAGGGAAGCAGCTGTCTGGTGGAGGCTGATGAAGAGCCGCCACACCCCCTCAATGAGGAGGCGCTGAGGACAGCGATAATAACCGCCAATATCTTTCAGTCCGATATCATGGACGAAATTCACGTCATGCGCAAGACGGTTATAGATGGCTCCAACACGGCCGGCTTCCAGAGGACTGCAGTAGTAGCCCTTGGAGGCGCGTTTGGATACAAGGGCACATCGGTTGGCGTCCAATCAATATGCCTTGAAGAGGATGCTGCGAGGCTGATCGAAAGGACCGCTGCAGGTCCAAAATACGATCTGGACAGGCTGGGCATCCCACTGGTGGAGATCGCGCTCGAGCCGGTGGAAATGAAATCTGATGATGTACAATCAATGGCTGAATCTCTGGGTCGGACGCTTAAACTGACGGGGCTGTTTGCAAGCGGCCTAGGAACCATAAGGCAGGACGTTAACGTTTCTGTAGGCGAAAGCGGCATTGTAGAGGTCAAAGGGGTGCAGAAGCTTGAAACTATAAGCAAGGTCATATCATATGAACAAGGGAGGCAGCTGTGGCTGGTAGAGCTTGCCGAAATACTGAAGCAGAGAGCGGTATCGGAGAAGGACTTTGAAGGGGAGCCCCTCGACATAACCGATACGCTGGGGGAAGGGGTTAAGGGAAACCTAAGGGCGTTCTGCCTCAGGGCGCCCGGCTTCTCAGGCCTCCTGAAGAGGGAAACGGTTAAGGATGGAAGACTAGGCAAGGACCTGGCGGATATCTCCAGGTTCATGGGGTTCAACGGCGTCATTCATTCTGATGAGCTGCCGGCTTATAACATAGATGAGGCCGCCATGGAAAGGATATCTGCGGCAATGGGCATGAAGGACGGCGATGCTTATATCATTTTGAAGGGGGAAAGGGAGGCCGCCATCAGCTGTCTTAAGAGCCTTAGGGCAAGGCTTATGATGGCGCTCAGGGGCCCTCCATCGGAAACCAGAATGGCGATGGCCGATGGTTCGACACGGTTCCTCAGGCCAAGGCCCGGGTCCTCCAGGATGTATCCGGAGACCGACATACCTACAACTGTAGTTTCAGAGGCTATGAAACGGGAATTCAGCCTGCAGATAAAGGACTGGGACCAGACCGTCAAGGAGTTCATGGAAAAATATCAGTTATCCAGGGACCTGGCCGTGAACGTCCTTGACTCCGATTATCTGAACTGGTTCACCGAGGCGATGGATAGATATGATATGCCTCCCTCGATAGTGGCCGCAACGCTCACGGAGGTAGCCATAATGCTCAGGCGTGAGGGGCTTGGCCAGCTGCAAAGGGATAGTGTATTTGAGGTATTTGACCTGCTGCATAAGGGGTCGATAGGAAAGGAGGCAATTGCCGAGATACTGCGCATTTCTCTAAAGGATGGCCTGTCGGTTGGGGATTCCATCAAAAGGTTAGGGCTAACCGGTATCTCAACCGACGATCTGCGGGCCATCATATCCGAGGAGCTGGAAAAGCTTAAGGGAATGGACAACAAAAAGGCGTACGGAATTCTGATGGGCAGGGTCATGGAGCGCGTTCGAGGGAAGATAGATGGTAGCATTGTGAACGAAGAGGTAAAGAGGAAACTCGGCATCTGATGTCAATCCGAGCGCCTGAAGCCGAAGATGGAGATCACAAGCATTATCAGGAAGATGAGCAACGCCAGCACTATAATGGGATAGACCAACCCGTTATCCTTACCGAAGACGATGATTATGGGAATTGGAAATACAAAGAACGCGCCCCCTACGCTCGCGCCGCCACTTATTGAACCTATAAAGACCAGTACGACGCCGGCTATGATAAGCATGAAACCAAACAACAGCAGGAGGGGGCGCAGCCGCACGTGTAAAAGGACCGATATACCTGCTTAAATCCTTATCCGCACCAGCCTGAGTTTCATTGATGTAATGGGTATGACCATATGAAAAGATATTACAAACCGAAGCGACGAAAGATATTTAAGCTAATTTAAAGAAGGATGCATCGATGTAGTTTGAGTAAAGATCAAGCCTTGGGCGCCCTTATAATGATTGCAAGCATAATAGTGATAATATTTTATGCGTTTGTTGATATCTACTTTCCGTTGATAGTCCTTCAGATAACCGCGTTCATAGCGATTGCAGCGGTACTGGTGATTCTGGCGTGGATAGGCTACACTCTTATGACCACCCCAGCGCCGAAGCCTATTGCAGAAGAGCCAGCCAAACCGGCCGACGCTACAGGACAGGCCGGTGCGGCCACTACCGTTGTCACATCCGAAACACAATCAAGCGCGACCGCTACCCCACCAGAACAGCCAAGCACAACGGCATCAATACCTGCAAATAATACAACGAGCCAGCCGGTTGAAAATGCAGCGGCTGCACCAAAACAGCGTGCGTCAAGGAAACAGAAGGCGCAGCAGCAAAAGGATGAAAGCTAGATTTAAACCGGCGAACACAGATCAGGGGAAAGACATTTCAGGAACGGATGTGCCTGGTCGCATATGAAAGCTACCATCGGTGCGCATCTTCCAATTGCAGGCGGTATAGACAGTTCGATAGATAGGGCTGATGAATTAGGGTTCAAAACGTTTCAGATCTTCACCAGATCCCCCAGGGGATGGGGGTACCCGCCAATTAACGGCGCTGATGAATTTAAAAGAAAGAGGGGGGACCGATTTGTTTCGATAAATTCGCACATGCCATATCTGCCCAATATGGCTTCACCAAGGGATGACGTATTTGAGAAGTCGATAGCTTCGCTTTCCGAAGAGATCAGGCGGGCTGAGCAGTTGCAGCTTGACTTTATAGTTGCGCACGTAGGCAGCCATCTAGGCAAGGGAATTGACTACGGTAAAAGGCGGGTAGTTACCTGTCTAAGGAAGGCCCTCGGCTCCATGACGGGAGGTATGATGGTTTTGCTTGAAAATATGGCCGGACAGGCCAATAGCGTGGGGTCCAGGTTCGAGGATATAGGGTGGATAATCAATGAGGTTGGGGATGAACGTGTAGGGCTGGTGCTGGATACATGTCATGCTTACGCTGCTGGCTACGATCTGGCCCTAGAAAAAGGGCTTTTAAGCATGATAGAGGACATCGACAGGTTCATTGGGCTAAAGCGGTTCAGGTTGATTCACCTTAATGATTCCATGAAAGGGCTTGGATCAGGCCTTGATAGACATGCCAGGATCGGGAGGGGTTTCATAGGAAGGAAGGGGTTCGGGGTATTTCTTAACAATGAAATAATACAGCAGAGGCCCATGATACTGGAGACGCCGGTGTCAGATTACCACGAATATATCGACGAAAAGAGGACGGCCGAGGAGCTTGTGCTTAAATAGATCAAATCATGCTGTATAATCGAATAGTATATTAGCAGCTGATGGGACGCTCCTTACATGCTGGTTGAGCAGTCTCTTGCCCTGTTTTCAACAGGCCTGATCTTCGTGTTGAGCGCCATCCTGGCCGCCTATCTGACGATGAATTACGTTGCGAAGAAGACACGGAGCCTTTTATACTGGAGCGCTGGGATGTGGGTATTTGCGATCAGCGTGATGCTGGAGATAGTATTTGCCCTTGGAATATACAGCCAGCCGTTGATAAAATCATATCTGTTCTTGGTCTCCTTGCTTGTCGAACTTCTAGCGCTTGGCTCTATCCAGCTAGTCGGCTCCAGAGCGATAAGGTATTCGTATTATATATTTACCGTACTGTCGACCATTGCGGCTCTCTACTTTGTAGCCATTTCATATATAGGCGATATCATAACCGGCTATGTCGTCTTCGGGCTGCTACCATTATCGGTCACACTGGTATCTTCGATAATCACATTCCCAGCTGCCGTGGTCCTAGTGGCCGTTGCCGCGGTCAGCTACTGGAGAACTCATTCAAAGAAGATGCTTTCCATTATAGCTGGAACGGTGGTTGTAAGCATAGCAGGGACGCTATATATAGTTCAATTCCCTGCGTTCCTTTATTATGCGGAATTTATCGGTATACTGCTTCTCTGGCTGGGCTTCTTCTCCCGCAAGAAGAAGGGTCCAAGCGCATAAGCCCCTCTGAGGACTGTACATCGATGGATTCATCGGTCATGGGTTGCTTCCCGATTCGATAAATTGTTCCTTCTTATGGTGATCCTCGAAGTACTGCCCCTTTATGTACCTGCCCATCTCATCTAACCTTCAGTAAATGGACGCGCATGGAATTATACCGCGATATAAAAAATGAAATTTAGAAAAGCGTGCTTTTATACATCAAGCATCGGCGCGATCTCGGGGGCGGAATGCCGTTGTTATTAATGCACGTAATGATGCCCTGCATCCCTTGAGAAATATATGTACCGCACGCTTATGTTTTACCGCTGCCTCCAAATCCCTATAATGGTAGACTGTACAGCTCCCTGATCACCCTTTCTAGCAGTTTGAGCGATTTTGAAGGGCTGAGCTTCGAGCCCTCCTTCAAGGCAGGCTTCAGCGCTTCAGGTTCTGTGCCAAACACTTCAAGGACTCCCCTATCTACTTCCCTTATTACCCTCATGGCGTTGCCGCGTCCCAGAGCAGCCATTTCCACCAGGACCTGCTGGGCAGTTACAAGACCCACTTCGGTGCTCACAAGAAGGTCATATGGAGTGGGTGACCTGATATGCCATGGGCCCCCCGAAGAGAACTTTCCCCTTCTTAACAGGCCGCTGAACTGGACTACAAAATCACTAGAGCTTGACATCCTTGCCAGGTCCCTTTCATCAACGATATAAATGAGGTGAGGGTCCGGATCATCCATAAACGCGTAATTCCTGAGGATATCGAATGCAGATATCCCGCCGACGCCAATTACATCATCTATCGAATCCACGGCCAGAAGGGACAGCTCCATCCCCTCCGTCTCATCCCACATGCAATCAATTCTTCTTCTTATCAACGATTTCCTCCTCCAGCTCGTCTATAAATTCGATTGCCCTCCTGAGGTCCCGTAGATCGGCCCTGGGGTTAACCTCCATCCTGCCCTCTAGCACACTTGACAGAAGCCCTGACCACCGGGGCCTGTTCTTCATCATCGATTTTGCAGCCTCGATTCTACCTTCGCTCCCCCCCTTAAGCAGCCTATAATTGAGGGCGGCGCTGAGCGTGGCATACTGGAACAACTCGAACCTAGAATCTGGCTTCATTTTAACTGCGGCAAACAAGAGCCCCTTGAGCCAGGGGAAGGCGTAGCAGTCCGAAAGCGCCTTCTGAGGGGTATATGGCAGAATCGGGAATAGGTCCCTAAGAGGTGGGCCATGTAGTGTTTCACAGTTGAGGAACATGCTCCTTGCCAGATTGGTCTGATGGGTGGCCCTCCTCCATACTGCCAGCTGCGTTTCCAGGTTCATATGTACAGCTATAAGCGGTTTACCGTCTATAGACGGCTTCCATGGGCCGTCCTTGATAGTCCATTCTATCCTTACCTGTTTTGATTTCCCCTTGATATCCTCCAGAGCCATGGCATATGCCCTTATATCGTTCGCATTAAGCCTGCCAATAACCACCAGGAAGTCCAGGTCCTGATTTATGATCTTATATTCGGAGTTAACTGTGCTTCCCATGAGCGTGACATTGATTAGATTCCGGTGAAACGCTCTTATCGCGCTCGCCGTCACCAGCCTTTTGGTATCCTCTATCGCGGCTTTGAATTCCTCTAGATCCATCCCCTTTCCCTCATATAATCGATTGAAGCTTCCAGGTCAGCCTCGCTGCCCAGCTCTAAGGTGAACATGGAAATTAAGGAAATGACTGGATCAAATTTGATGGTGCCGGCTCCAAGCGCCAGATGTTCATCTGAAGCTCCATCGTTGTCATGGACATGCACTTCCTTTATTAATGGATGAAGGACGTTCACCCACTCCTCCACTGCGATATTTGATGAAAAGGGGATATGACCTACATCCAGACAGACGTTCAGCCCAGCTTCTTCAGCCAGCGCCTTGATCATCAGGGGATCGTCCGTGAACATGTTCTCCAGGAGCACCCTGACCCCCCTATCCCTTCCCATTTTTGAGATCTCCACAAGGAGCTCACTGGCCCTCTGGAGCCATCCGCCTTTCAGGGATGGATAGCCGTATATGAGGGGGATGTAGCCGTCATGGATAATCAGGTCATCAACCTCCAGGAGCGTGGCTGTTTCGATCGCCCACCCTAACCTGTCAAGCGTGAGTTCTCTGACACCCTGGTCAAGGGCCCCCGGGTTTAGATCCATAAATGGTCCATGGACGCTCTTAGCTATACCCCTCCCCGCATCCCTTACTGCCAGCACCTCCTCCTTGCTGGTGCCCAGCTTCCTTGTGTCAAAGTTAAGTTCGACGCTCATCCCGTGTCTCTTAGCCACCTCGATTGCCACAAGGTTATTGAGCAGTGGAAGATGTACTCTCATTGCATGGAAACTGTGTTGTATGGTTAATAAATATATTTAAAAAGTCCAGGCGTAAGTCGAAAGGGGTTGATACGAGGTTGCACCATCAGCTTAACACTATTATTCAACCACGTTTCCATTCAGACAGCCCCCTTAATGCTTAAAAGCCTAGGGTTTAAAAGCTGTCCATGGGCGGTTGGATCAAGGTCTATTCAGGCCCCATGTTCTCAAGGAAGACGGAAGAGCTCCTCATAGAATTAAAGCGTTACAATTTTGCGAACAAGAAGGTGGCCCTTTTCAAACATTCTATCGACACTAGATTAAAGGATGTGGTCAAAAGCCATGATGGCAGGTATATGCCGGCCATAGCGGTGAACGGGTCAGCCGAGATAGTGCCCCCGTCCAAGGGCTATGAAGTCATCGGAATAGACGAAGCCCAGTTCTTCGATGAAGGTGTAATAGATGTCGTAGGAGGTCTGGCTAACGACGGAAAGAGGGTGATCATCGCCGGCCTGGACAAGAACTATCTGGGCGAGCCGTTTGGGCCCATGCCCGGCCTGCTGGCCATAGCGGATGAAGTTATCAAATTGACAGCGGTCTGCATGATATGCGGTGAACCGGCCACCTTTTCCGCCAGAAAGATCAGCTCCAACAAGAGCATATTGATTGGTGGAGAGGACGTGTATGAACCCCGTTGCAGGGCCCATTTTAGGGTCTGATCAGGGATCGCCATTGCGGCCTTGATCATAACACAACCGATATTTACCAGTTGCTTAACCAAAGGGCGTTGAAAATACTGATTGCATATTTCAGCTGGCGCGGAGCCACCGCCAAAGTGGCGGCCAGGCTTCTGAATGATGCGGCCGGTCACAAAGTAACTATTCTCCGGGCCTCCCCTAAAAAGGACAGGGAATACTGGCAATGGCTTATTCTTTCATTTTTTCCCGGAAGCTATGTCGACATAGACCTTGGGCTGCTTGATGTCAGCAAATATGACCTAATTCTGATGGGCAGCCCAAAATGGACCGTCAGTTGCCCACCATTTAACCGGCTTTTAAAGAGCCTCCGAGGAACTGCGGGCAAGCGCGTTGGGTATTTCATGACCTACGGCGGTTTTGACGCGGAAAGGTACGTAAGGGCTTCATTAAGGGCGCTTGAGTCATTGAAGATGGAACCCATCGGCTCGCTGGCCGTTAAGCGCGTGCTTACCGAAGGACCGGGGTATCTTCCTATGGTCGATGGCTTCTGGAAACACCTACAGGACGAAATTTAAGGCCCATGGTCTATTATCCTGGGAAACCGTGAGGAGATTGCGGAAAAGGGGGCCACGGGGAACCATCGACAGAGTTAAAAACCGACGTCCCCCCGTCACTACATGCAATCGACCAGGGTGGCGGTGATAGACAGGGACGTATGCAAGCCTACAAAATGCAATCACGAGTGCCAGCGGTTCTGCCCACCTCAGATATCAGGGGAGAAGGTTATCGAATTCGGTGCCGATAGTTACCCGGTGATCAGTGAGAGCCTCTGCATAGGATGCGGCATATGCGTAAAGAAATGCCCCTTCGATGCCATTGACATAATAAACCTTCCCTCGGAGGTCGGCGAAGCGAGGATGCATCAGTACGGCCCTAATACGTTCAGGCTGTACAGGCTTCCACAGCTTAAACGCGGGTACATAGTCGGATTGACCGGGAAAAACGGCATAGGAAAGACTACCGCGATAAACATCCTTTCGGGCAATATGGTGCCCAATCTGGGCTCGTATGACAGCCCGGTCAGCTGGAACGACGTGATTTCCCACTTTAAGGGCAACATCATGCTTAACTATATCAAGGAGCTTTCGTCTGGAAGCCTGAAAGTTTCGCTTAAGCCACAGGCAATTTACCAGATCCCGGCCCTATGGCCCAAAACGGTCAGGGAGATGATCGATAAATATGATGAAGGCGAGGCGGCCAGCTGGATTAGTGAGCTGGAATTTTCGGGCGAACTGGATAAGCTTCCCTCCGAACTGAGCGGCGGCCAGCTGCAGAAGCTCGCCTTAATAGTGGCCGCCTCCAGGAAAAGCGATTACTATTTCTTTGATGAACCCAGTTCATTCATAGATGTAAATAACAGGATAAGGGTGGCGATGCTGATCCGAAGGCTTGCTGAGAAGGGGAGCGGTGTGCTGCTGATAGAGCACGATCTAACTTTTCTGGACTATGCAAGCGATTACGTGCACATAATTTACGGGGAGCCATCCGTCTATGGAATAGTTTCAAATCTGATGACCAATACGGCTGGCATAAACGCCCTGCTGAACGGCACGATACCCGAGGAGAACGTACGTTTTAGGGACAACCCCGTGGTCTTCAATGCCCATACCGATACAAAATCTGAAGGTGGTGGGGTTAAGCTGCTTTCCTATGGGGCCATGAAGAAGAAATACCATAAATTCGAATTGAGCGTTTCGAAGGGGTTTCTCAATGAAAGCGAAATAGTTGGCATAATGGGGGCTAACGGGCTGGGCAAGACCACGTTCCTAAAGCTACTTGCCGGGGTTGAGGAGCCTGATAAAGGGACCGTCAGCAAGGACATAAAGATATCCTACAAGCCGCAGTACCTGAGCAGCGATTTCGATGGCACCGTAGAACAGCTGATCAGTTCCGGTTCGAGCGAATGGAATTCGGAGGAGAACATGACATATCTCATCAGGCCGCTCCGGATAGACGCCCTCCTTTCAAAGACGGTTGAAAACCTGAGCGGAGGGGAACTACAGAAGGTCGCCATAGCCCTGACGATGCTGAGGGATTCACAGGTGTACGCACTGGATGAGCCCTCGGCCTTTACCGATATAGAGGACAGGATAATGCTGGCAAAGGTGCTAGCAAATTACATCAAGAGAAATGGCAGGGCTGGCCTCGTAATAGACCATGACCTGATGCTTCTTGATATAATATCGGATTCCATGATGATACTCAAGGGCACGCCAGACGAAAAGGGGGAGGTAATAGGGCCCATGGGAAAGGCTGCGGCCATGAACACATTCCTAAAGGACATGCAGATAACCTACCGAAGGGACGCGTCAACTGGAAGGCCGCGTGTGAACAAGCCGGGCAGCAAGCTTGACAGACAGCAGAAGATGGAAGGCCATTACTACTTCGTGGGTTGACCAAGCCAACCGTGGTGATTGGCCCTTGCGCCTGTGGGCAGGCGCCCATCCACACATGTTATCGCAATTCCAGCTATAGCCAATAAATAATCCGCTGTAAAGGTTTTAAAGGACATGGCTCCTGTCAATAGCATGAAGCCGAGAGCTTATATGCTGCTGGGAGCGTTACTGGCTCTGGCTGTACTGCTTATCACGCTCTACCTGGTGCTTGTCGGAGAAGATAACTGGTTCAACGTCTCCCTGTTCTATGAGATATTCGGGCTGAGCGGGATAAGCCCTACCTTAAACTCATTTATGATAATCCTGGCCCTGTACGGAAGGGAGTACTTCTGGATACCAGTAGTGGCAGCGTTATGGTTTCTTGGAAATAGAAGGCATCGCACCGCGGCCTTCATGATATCCGTAGCGTTCATAGCGGATATAATAATAGGAACAATCATGAAGGACGCTCTGGCGATGCAGAGGCCCTTCTTGTATCTTAATATCAATCCGCTCATAGCCAGGCCCCTGGACGCTAGCTATCCGTCAGGACATGCGCTTATAGTCTGGACCGGGGCCGGAATGAGCCTGCTAACCCTGAGCAAAAGATGGTATGTTCCCCTCAGCATAGAGGC
>JAJZYL010000139.1 GCA_021798095.1 archaeon
TGTAGGTGCTCAGTCATTGATCTCGGCCGGTGCAGACGTCCTGCTGTTCAGGGGTGACGGTCAGACGCTTGGCGGAGAACAGGCAGCAGCATCAGCGGGTGTCTATGCTATAGGTGACATGTTGGACCAATCGCCGCTTAACCCGGATCACATAGTGGCGAGCAATACATATAACGACAGCTTGGCCATATCATTTCTACTGAATCATTTCAAGGCAGGAACCATGTCCCAGCTTGTTGATACAAACTATAATGTCCCCGGTGCCAACACACTGGTACTGGGCCCGGCCGCATCAACCCTGTTGACCGCACAGCAGCTGCAGAACCTCAACCAGGTCATAGAGGGCCTGAACAACGGTACGATAGTCCCACCATTCGTGTCCACGCTTCCACCATCAGGTTCCTGATCCGATAATGGTCTCCCATTATCGGCAAATTTTATTTTTTATTTTATAATAAAATTATGTAGCTATAGGTAGTGCTCCCTTTGCAAGGAATCATACTATCTTCCGTTCCCACGGTAGCATAGCCCGCCCTTTGGTTCTAAATGATATCGCAGCGCCAAATGATAGATAATTCAATACTGTTTACCGCTGCAGTCGGGTGGCCATGGCTTAATCCTGAAGTTTAGACAGTTTTTTAAAAGTGCCGGGGGCGCGTAAATAGTCAGCGCCTTGCTTCAGCCGGTCCACCTGCTTCGCAGGGACAACGGCCGCGTGCCCTTCATGTCAATCGTAAAATGGTGCAAGGAACACAGCACGGATATTTTAGTCGACTAAACGCTTGATATTAGGGGCGGTGTCAATAGGTATCATGTGCACTTTAGTAGTCCTTTCAAACAACGGAGCTCCACTACAAACAAATACTTATATATAAAACGCTCATCTTGTAACGTGTGAGTAATAGCAAAATCCTGATTATGAGTGATATTACTAAATCATTTTCAGGAAAGAAGGCGCTGGATCAGGTGAATTTTAACCTTGAAAGGGGTGAAATTCATGCCCTTCTGGGCGAAAACGGCGCCGGGAAAACTACCCTTATGAACGTCCTGTTTGGCCTAGTTTCCGCCGACGAGGGGAAAATAGTACTGAAGGGACAGGAGGTGCGCATAACCTCCCCTTCTGAGGCCATCGAAAACGGAATAGGCATGGTACATCAGCATTTTAGCCTTATTCCCACGCTTAACGTCCTTGAGAACTTCATACTCGTAAATGTAAAGGGAAGGAAAATAGACATACGCGCTCAGGAAATCAGGGAGATAGCCAACAGGCTTAGCTTGAACATAAACCTTGGCGCCAAGGTTTCCACCCTGTCCGCCGGGGAGAGGCAGAGGCTCGAGATCATAAGGATGTTATATTTCGGTTCGGATTTGATAATACTTGATGAGCCGACTAGCGTCCTCACTCCACTTGAAACGGAAGGCCTGTTTAAGGAGCTTAAGGAGCTTGCAAAGACCAAGTCGATCGTGTTCATTTCACACAAGCTGAACGAGGTGAAGCAGATCAGCAGCAGGGTATCCGTATTGAGAAAGGGTAAAATGGTGGGCACCATCCCCAACGATGAGAATGCGACGATAGAGGCCCTTGTAAAAATGATGATCGAGAAGATGCCTTCGGTGATACAAAAGGAGCCCGTAGAGGGAGGCTCCGCAGGGCCCCTCCTGGTGGTGAATTCAATTAAAATATACGGTAAAAAAAATGAGAGGGCCATCGACTTTAAACCGCCCATAAAGGAACTGATAATCGGAAGAAATGAAATAGTGGGGCTGGCTGGCGTGGCTGGAAACGGCCAGAGGGAACTCTTCAATGGAGTGGCTGGGCTTGAAAGGGTACATGATGGCACTATAACGTTTGATGGGAGGGACATCACCAGGCTCAGCATAGCGGCTAGGATCCATCTTGGGATCGGTTATGTCCCTGAGGACAGGCTGACCGTAGGGCTCGCCCCTGACCTGTCGGTTAAGGATAACCTGATCCTGAAGGATATCGATAAGGGGGAGTACAAGAACGGGTTTTCCCTGAATGATGCGAAATTACGCGGGAGGGCTACAGAGCTCGTAAAGGAGTTCGATATAAGGACACAGTCCGTGGATACACCCGTTAGATATCTGTCCGGAGGGAACCTTCAGAAGGTGATTCTCGCCAGGGAAATCAGCCTGCAGCCAAAGCTGCTCCTGGCGTACGAGCCCACAAAGGGGCTCGACGTGGGCGCCACAGCCTTCATAAGGAACAGGCTCATCGAATATTCAAGGAACGGCTCGGTGCTGATCTTTTCAGAGGATCTGGATGAACTGCTGGACATATGCGACAGGATTTACATCATCTATGAAGGTAGGTTAAATGGGGAGGTCAGAAGGAAGGACTTTGATGTGTACCTGATAGGTAAGATGATGGGGGGGCTTGTACAAAATGCAAACTGAAAAACTTTACAACATAGTTTCAAACCTGATAGTGTACGTACTGGCCTTCGCGCTGGCAATAGGGCTTGGCGCGCTGATGATATGGGTGTTTCTGGGGATAAACCCATTCTACAGCCTTTCGCTCATCATGACGACGGCCCTTTTTTCATACAATGGGCTTCTTTCCACCGTCCTCTACCTGGTGCCGCTGACGCTCATAGGGCTCGGCCTGGCCATATGTTACAAGGCGCGGTTCTGGAACATAGGTGCGGACGGACAGATGATCTTCGGGGCGATATTCACCATGGGGATGGCCCTGTTCATGACGCGCTATACGTATTCTTCACTGGTGGTTCCACTGCTGCTGGTCATGGGCATCATAGGTGGAGCGGCATATGGCCTTATTCCGGCCCTCCTTAAGGTCAAGTTCAAGGTCAGCGAAGTGCTGTCCTCCCTTATGTTAAATTTCGTGGCCATATATTTAATGACGTGGCTTGTGGATGTAACTGGCCCGTGGAAGGACCCATCGTCGGCTGAGCTGCAGTCGTACCCCCTGCCACACACCTATTTCCTTCCTTATGAATACATCAGCTTATTGGCGATCACGGTTGTAGCAATCATAATCATTTCGTATCTTTACCACAGGACGTCCTTTGGATACAAGCTGAAGGTCATGAGCTCCAGCTTCCAAGCTGCAGATTATGCTGGCATAAACAAGGAAAGGCAGTTCATCATGATAGGTGCAATATCGGGTGGCCTTGCAGGGCTGGCCGGAGCGTTGCAGATCCTGGCAATAGACCACCTGCTTGCGTCCACCTTTGATGGCATCTTCTTCGGTTATCTGGGCATATTCGTGGCGTGGCTGGCGGCTACCAACCCTGTCTACATCATATTCGCAGGCCTGCTGATGGGTACCCTGATCAACGGGGGATATTTTATGCAGGCCATTAGCGGCGTATCCGTTGAGTTCGTCTACTATTTCGAAGGCGTCGTGTTCATCAGCATCATAGTCTTTCAACTGATAAAGCCAAAATTAA
>JAJZYL010000140.1 GCA_021798095.1 archaeon
TCCAGATCGACCATCAGCTCGCCCTTTACGGCCCTCCCTGCGCTCCCGTGCAGCGGGTAGTACGCGGAGAAGGCCCTTTCCAGCTCCGCTACGTTTTCGTCGGTGAGCGCGTTAAGGAGCCTGTTCACCCCGGACTGGTCCGCGAACCTGTCCTTGTCGATGACCTCCATGGCAAGGGCTGTGTCAGGCACGAGCCTGCTGTTGATGGTTACTGTGTGCTCGCATCCGGCCACTATCGAGTCGATCAGCTCTATTACCTTCTAGTATGGTGGATACTTTACGGTCTTCATGTTTATATGATGGTTCTCCTTCAGCAGTGTCAGCAGGCCTGATGTCCGTCCAAACTCCATGACCGGTAGGGTGAAGGAGTTCAGTATCTGATGAGCCCCCTCATCCGGTAACCCTATATTGACAAATATGGTGTTGTTCATCAACCGGCCATGGAGGGATCAAGGACATAAGCTGATTCCCGAACTCAAACTCATTGTGGTTCTTTGCACAAAACTAAGGAGTATCAGCGCTCTGAAGATTCAGTTAAACTTATCTATGGGTGTACTGTGAGGATGGAATATTCATGGTGGCTATTAGTTTTACTGATGCTCTAGTATATGGAAGCAACATAGCTTGGATAGTGCTAATAGTGTTTATATTTGCCTATAATCAAAGGCTTCAGATATTTCTAAGCTTGCGATCGGTTAACAAGAGCCTTGTAAAGATCGAAAGTTGGAATAAGGAAGCCAAGGATAAGTTCTTTTCACTCCTGAAGGAAAGAGGGGCTAGCGACGCGCTTTTAACAACTGAAGCTAACGCCATGGTCAATACATTTGTAATCGAGCCTGTAAATATGGATCCAAAGGGGATAATCAGTAAAATAGATAATGTGGTCCATAACTATGAAGAATTCTTTAAGGCTAAGATTAGGAGAATGTTACCAGCGGTTAATGAGGTTGATCTATATAATCTGAGCGATGTAGCTGAGGCCTCATTGGTTTTGAATGAAATATATAAGCAGATAAGGCATTACTATCTTTCGGCCAAGAAATATCATGACTACTACTCGCTGGTGCTCCTGCAGATGCAAATGCCCATGATAATGGAGGTGGCTGAAGCTTATTATGGCGCCATTCCAGCCCTATCGAAAGGGACTAGCATTGGAGATGCCGTAGGGCCTCTTGTGATCACACAGCTCGCTGGAGCGGCCGAATTTAAGCCAATAGTTAAGGAAACTGTGGTGGCAGAAAGCACTGTCGAAGAACGAAAGGCCATTTTAATAAAGGCCAAAGGGCCAGGCGGTACTGTAGGCAGGCCAGGGGAAGCCATCAAAAAGGCGGTTGAAAGTTATAATATAAATTATATAATAACCGTAGACGCTGGGCTAAAGCTTGAAGGCGAGAATTCTGGGCAAACCATAGAGGGTTATGGCGTAGCCATTGGCGGCCCTGGAACCGACAAGTTCTTTGTAGAGGAATCCGCTACCGCTCGGAAAATTCCCATGTATGTGGTGATAATAAAAATGTCTGAAAAGGAGGCCATAGGGGAGATGACTGACGCGGTAAGGCGCGCCTCATTGGACGCCATAAACAAGGTCAAAATGATAGTTAGAGAAAGAACCAGTAAGGATGATGTTGTTCTAATAGCCGGAATAGGAAATACTATGGGTGTAAGTTAGGGTCTATCAGGAAGAATGGCCCTCTTGAGACCGTCGCTATTCTGATACTTCCCCTGGTATCCAGTTGACTCATAAGATTCCTGCATTAAAAAGTGCCATATCTTCAAACCTTTCTCCAGCTTTATGGGGCGCGGCCCCATCCTTATAATTAGACTGAGGACACCAGTATAGCCGGCGTCTACTACCGTTGGTGGAATTAGGAGCCCCATCCTTGCCCATGTGCTCTTGAGGAAGATCAATCCCACTACATTCAGTGGCAGAGTGATCCTTTCAGCTGTACTAATTAGGTAGAAAGTGTCCGGCCTGCTCATAAACCCTTTATCCATACTGTATTCTAGTTCATTGCTCATATCCACAACCTTATCTCCAATTCGTAAATCGATGCCGTTGGGGGACAAGCTATCTAACAAAAAGGGCTCTATCCCAATTTCTCCGCTCAGGATCCTTTTCTTTATTTCAATATCAGAAAGTATCAATTCAGACCCTCTTTTTATTTATCAGGCTTGGTAAAGAATCTATAAGGGGACGTGGCGCCATGGAAAATCTCAATGGGTTTTTGAATTTCATAAATGGGTTTAGTTTCCTTGTGATGTATCCATTTTTCAGAAGTTCAATAAACAGCTTTTCAGTCGAGGTTTGTGTGGAGATTGTAAGGAAGAAGGTATCGGTTGGCGTCCTCTTTATCCCTTCATCTAGCTCACCTAGGAACCAGCTCATGGTTTCCAACGCCTGATTCCACTTGTCCTTAAAATAATCCAAGTGCTCCAGGGCTTCTGCCGCAAGGGCTAGAGACAGGCTCGATATGGGGAAAGTTAGCTGCACACTGTTCAACGCCTTTATTAAATCGGGTGGGCCAGTTATATATCCAATTCTCATTCCAGCAAGCGCGAACGACTTCGAAAAGGTACGCATAATGGCTAAATTATCATAACGCTTGAGATATTTAATCAGGCTCTCATTGGATATTTCGGCATAAGTTTCATCTATAACTAGGAGACCAGGAAAGGAATCCAGGAGTCGTTTTAGCTCCTCCTCACCTATGGAGTTCCCGGTAGGGTTATTCGGGGAACACAAAAAGAGCATATCAGTGCCCCCCTTTAAAATCATTTCAACTGGGAGGCTAAAATCTTCATGGTAAGGAAAGGATACTGCGCGAACCCGGTTAAGGGTTGATCTGACTTTATACATGGAAAAGGTCGGTTCGACGATCCCCACGCCTCCATTTTTTTTGAAAACAAGTGTAAGTAAGTCTATTATCTGATCAGTACCGGCGCCAAGAAACACGCTGGATGCATTTAGACCAAGGTACCTTCCTATCGATTCCTTCAAATAGTCTGTATCCCCATGAGGATACAGCCTGGGATCTACCTTGTCAATGGCTCTTTTAAGTAAGCCAGAAATAAACTCCCTTTCTACAAATAGGTTTTCATTTGATTGCAGAGGAATCATATCCTCTGTGTTCATTCCAGTAATCCTTGATGCCTCCTGAATACCTATGCCACCTTCGTATAGGCCTCTATCTGAAAACATCCTGAGCCGCTTCGTCCATTCCTCCAAAGATTGCGCCCTTGATGACTCCTCCTACATCCGTTTTAAGTTTATCCTTTGAACTGCTGTGTCGAATATCTGACCATCTTGTAAAAATAATTTGTCATAGCAATACATCTGGTAAATAATCATTACTTATATCATGCCTGAAATCCGCAGATGGGGAAAGAAGTATGTAGATAAAAG
>JAJZYL010000141.1 GCA_021798095.1 archaeon
GGCAATGGGTTCAAGCAAAACCGCCCAGACCGTGAGGGATGAAGGCGAAAAGGAAGCAAAAGTGAGAACCCCACAAGCTTTAGCTGTGGGAGTATGTCAGCTTGTCATATTGCAACCCCTTCAACCTGGGAAGGGAGGCGGAAATCAGCCCCTGCGGCCTGGCGGCGGTCAAAATTTATATAAGGTCAAATGTATGATGTAGATTCACAATGAAAGAGGTCCCTGTGGATGAAGCTCTCGGAATGACGCTTGCGTATGATACGACCCTGGTTACA
Source organism: archaeon (assembly GCA_021798095.1). Taxonomy (GTDB): domain Archaea; phylum Thermoproteota; class Nitrososphaeria; order Conexivisphaerales; family UBA164; genus JAJZYL01. The sequence goes on from JAJZYL010000141.1 coordinate 276, forward strand.
AAGGAGGGCGCTTCGGTGCTCCTTCAAAGGGGTAAGAAATTAACGGCAATCGACATGGAAAAGTTGAAGGATTCTGGAGTATACAGGGTCAGGGTTGAGGACGGGGCTGACAGCAAAGACGTTCTCTTTGAGTGGGAGATTACGTCGACCATAGCCAGGTCAATCGTTGATACAGGGAGCATAGCCATAGTACAGGGCAAACAGGGCGCAAGCAAGCTGTATTCATCGAAGCCTGGGTTGCTTGAAGTGAATGTGCAGGCCCTGGTCGATTTCAACCTAAACCAAAGGGTGCTGTTGATCACCAGGGACAGGTTACACGCCGTAGGCCTGAACGATTTCATTGGCACGGTAGAAGCAATACCGTTTTCAATGCAGCGCAGTGAAGTGGAGAGGTTAACATCTGCATCCAGGCCGATCATCAGCATAACCCCGTTCAAATACAGGAACGTGGGCGTAGTGATAACGGGGACGGAGATTTATGAAGGGAGAAAGGGTGACCTGTATTACGATCTGGTAAAGGGTAAATGCGAGAGATACGGATGGAATCTGGTTTACAAGGAGATAGTTCCGGACGATGAAAAGAGGATAGAGGCCGGCATCAGAAGGGCCATTGATGCCGGGTCAGAAGCGCTGATAGTGACCGGTGGCATGTCGGTGGACCCAACTGACAGGACCCCAATAGCCATAGCTAACCTGGGGGCGAATATCATAGCATATGGAGTTCCGATCAAGCCAACCACCATGACGGTCGTGGCAGAACTGGGGGCTATACCCATCCTCGGAGTTTCAGCTGGTGGGATATACTATAGCGACTTTAATTCAATAGACCTTCTGTTTACGAGGCTCATGGCAGGGATGAAGCTGACCAGGGGGGAAATAGCGGCCCTGGGGCATGGCGGCATATTGTACAGCTTTAAGGCCGTATAGATGAGCTGATAAATGATGAGGACCGTGCTCGTGATAAGCTGCATATCAACATCAGGGATGCCAGGTTTAGATTATCGCAGCCATACATAAGCATACTCAAGGGTGAAGCATCAGGCTTTGAGAGGCCATCCGCACGGTATTTCCGAATGGTCATATTGCTGGAATCAGTGCGGCCTTTAAAAGGGCTCCTGGATACAAGGAAAATAAGGGATAAAATAGAACCAGAGAGCTCAGCTCTTCGTTATAGCCTGATAGCCAGCGCCTAACTTTAGCTCCAATTCCTTTTTTATCTGCCCTTCATCCATCAATTTCCTGACGGCGTCCTTAACGCCGGCAACGCTGGGAAATGATATCGCGTTCCACAGGCACGCCACCTGGCAATTATTACATCCAACCATACAGTTATCCGGATTTACCACCACGGCCTTCTTTTCCTTTTCATCGAAACCGAACACGTTTCTCTTCTCTGAACATGTTACCACGCACAGCCCACAGCCCACGCATTTGTCTTCGTCTATGGTGGGGCCCCATGGTATCTCTGACCTTTCGATGCCATGCCATTTAGCGAAGTTACTCGCTGACAACCTTTGCACCCTCCGAAATTCGATGGTCGGGAAACTTGTCCAGCCTTGCCTGCAGCTCCTTCCTCACCGTCGGGAATATCTTATTGTCCTTGATGACCTTTGCTAGAAACTTCTTGGGGTCATCCGGGAAGCTTATCGCATCCTCAGGGCATACCTTTCCGCATGTAGTGCAACCCAGCACGCAGCTGCCCGGGTTCTGAACCGTAGGGAGGTTATTGTTCATAGACCACGTAAAGACGCTATTGCCACAGGAAAGCAGGCACAGACCACAGCCGGTGCATTTATCATAATCTATAGCTGGAAACCAATCATATGCTGCCCGGTTTATCCCATGCCAGGGTTTTGTTGCGCTCATGCCACACATTCTCATATGTGAATATATAAGGATTTTCAGCTTATTATCCCTTTCAAACTAGAGGCTTACAAAATCTGAGCAAGCAGGCTCAGGCCTCAGGGGAGAAGATACACGGGCCTCCTCCATTTTCTGTCTGTGAGCCCGCGTAGCCCTCAGGTAAGCTCACGCGCCTTAGCGTTGGAGGGCGCCGCAATGAATCAGCAACAGCGTGCGCCATCGTCATCGGTTTCGGCTTCGGTCATTTCTGTAGCGTCCAACCCTGATTCGATATCCTCGCCAGTTGGAAGCCTGCCTTTTTCCCGTTTTGAATATAACGTCCTGCCGTCCAGGGTTACATCGAACTGGCCTGACTCCCCTGACACGAGCCTGACCGCAAAGTCATCGTCGTGGGCGTGTTTCTCCAAAAGCCCTTCTGCCATATTCGCGGCATGCTGCAGGTAGCAGCCTGCACAAAACTTGATCGTATATTCCATGCCAATGCTATAAAAACCGAAGTATTTATATTGGTGAGTTCGAGATTATGTAGCAACTATGATCGACAAGACCAATGGGGACATATGCGTGTGCGCGCTGGAAGGCACGATGGACCTTCTGGGCAAGAAATGGACCATTTTTACGATCAACGCAATTGGAAACCACGCTTCGGTAAGGTTCAGGGATCTCTATAGCGAGCTCAGGGGCATCTCCCCCTCTACGCTTTCCTCGATACTTCATGAACTGGAATCAAACGGCCTGATTAGCAGGAAGTCGTTCCCGGAGATACCGCCAAGGGTTGAGTACAAGCTTACCGATGCCGGGATGGATCTGAGGGAGGCTATCATACCCCTTCTGATATGGGCGAGCAAGCGGGATGAATACGCCAAACGGGCCGACGGCTGCGACCCGTCTCAATATGTGAGGGTTTCCAGAGCCGCCGTCGGGTGACTTGCCTGATAGCCTATGGGCGATCGCAGACAGGGGAGGGGATATCCGGCCATCGGCTTAACTGCTGATGCCGGTTACCACGGCGGTTAAAACGCGGGCGTGATCCTGTAATCTATCGTTAACCCGCATTTATCAATCGCCTCTTCCATGGACCGGATCCGGATTGTGGCTGCCGTGTGACGCACATCTCGGGTCCATGATGATTAAACGGCGGCGATCTCAGATTCATATGTGTGGGAAATGGGCCCGCAGCCCCCCTTCTCCAGCCAGT
>JAJZYL010000142.1 GCA_021798095.1 archaeon
CGTTGGTTACGAACGATGACAATAGGGCCCCCAGTATGAAGAAGAACAGGTCAGCCATGAAGATGAATTTCTTTCCAGCCCTGTCCCCGAGCAGCCCAAACAGCGCCGCCCCGGCTATCCCCCCTATGTACGTAATATCACCTATCAGGCCAACCTGCACGGATGTAAGCGCTATAGAATATTTTAGGAAGGGCAACGCGTTGCTTATGTTCAGAAGGTCATAGCCATCAAGGAAGGTGCCGAATCCTATCAGGAATACGAGGAGCTTCAAAAATCCATCCGTGTTCCTCCGGTCGAGGGAGGAAAAGTCTGACATGCCGCTCATCGCCATAGGTATAACCATAGTTGTTCATATATTTATAATAGTAATCATATATGTTTATACATCAAGGCCTCTCCTCCCTTCATCACGTAAAACCTGCTTCCAAGGCTCCACCTGTTCAGGCACTATGGTCCTCCTGATCCGAGCCATAATGACTTGGCCCCACGGGTCAGCCCTTACAGCAAATTCCGGCTGGATGTCAGGCCTCCGTCCATCTTATGCCTGACCATCCGATCCACCCTGTTACTGGAGGTCTTGACCGCGAATTCCCTGTTGCGTAGTGTTAATGCCAAATTGAAGGGGAAGCGGCGGGTTATGTAGTAAGCCTTATTAACGCTTCCAGAAAGTGAAGGTTTATGGGTTATAATGATCGCGGAAGGTACATCATCCGCATAAGCATGGCCGTCCTGATGGTCCTTATAGGGGTGGCCATCGTTATAGCCGTGCTCAGAGGCGGACCGGGCGTATATACAAGCGGCTCCTATCCATATCCTATGATGTTCGCGTTCGGCGCCTGGGGCTGGGTCTGGATGGTCATCTCCGGCCTGATCGCCCTAAGTATCCTTCTCATTATAATAGGATTATTCATCAGGTGGGTACGGTATGGCTTCGGCTACAGCGGGCGTGAATACAGGATCCTAAGGCAGAGGTACGCTAGGGGTGAAATAACCAAGGAGCAGTACGATCAGATGCTCAAGGACCTCCAGGCTGGAAGGGCCTGAACCGGTCGCATTAAACCTTTAGGCCCACCAATCGACCTCGGTAACGTGCCTGATCACCCCGTCCCTTAAACGGAATAGCATCATGGCCTGTAGCCGGTGCATCATGAAACTCCGGTTCATCAACCAGCCAGTTCAGATTATCATGGGTCCGATCAGCTGCCAAATGAGGAGACCAACTATTATAATTGACGCCACAGCGGTCGCGGCGGACGCCACAGAGGACCACCTGGTTATCCCCAGCCTTTTCGTAATCGCTTCTACTACATCCTTGAACATATATCCACCGTCAAACGGTATTAACGGCAGGAGGTTTGTCATCCCCAGCAGTAGGTTGATCCAGAACATCCAGAAGACCGTATTTACGAGCGGCCAGAAGAGTGAGGAGTAGAACGGCGTCCTGTAAAGCTGCGTAATTGAATAGGGAAGGGGCGCCAGCCCTTCGAACGGCAGCACTATGAGCGCCAGTACCCCCTGGACGAATCCGTGCGCGTAACCGAACGGGTTGCTCATTATCTGTGGTATGGAAGCTGCATCGACCGCGGCTATCCCCATATACGCGGAAGCGATGCCCACGAATCCGGTCCCGTTAAAGGAGGGAGAGTTGGCCGATGGCTCATAGCTGGCGTAAAAGTCGTACTTGTTCATAAGGGTCAGGGTCGTGTTCCTTTGCATTGCAGCCGATGATCCATCCGTCCCTGGCTGAAGGTAGGACACGGTTATGTTCTGGCCAGCCCTTGAAGCGTTCAGATAGGAGCCCAGGTCCTCTTCGTTGTATATGGTGGTCCCGTTGATGCCCGTTATGAGGTCGCCTGGCTTCAAACCTGCCGTCGATGCCGGCGTCCCATTGTACACTCCAGTTATTTCGACGCCAGGAAACACTGAAATATTCTCCGACATACCGTGATAGAGGACGGCCGCCGCCGTGGCTACGCCGGGCTGCACGGTCATGTTGTTCAGCAGACTTACGGACACCGGTGTGCCAGCAATGGAGACTATTTCCATCCCGCTTCTCAACCCATGATTTACGCCTGGATAGGTTTGCGTTATGACCACCCCTGGGGATATCGCGGTCACCCCGGCGAAAGCGCTTAGAAATAGGATGAGCGTTACCCCCGCTATAACCAGGTTGGTTGTGGCGCCGGCCGCCTGGACCCTTAGTCTCTTGACCCTTTCGGTCCCCTGTAAATCCTTTTCATCCAGCTCCACAAAGGCCCCCACCGGCACTATCAGCAGGAGCACCCCAACCGAGTTGATCTTCAGCTTCTGGCAAGCGGCCACAATGCCGTGCGAGAATTCGTGCAGGACGATGCCGATGATCATTGCGATGAGCCCGTAGGAAATGGGGATCAGGGGATTTATGCCCGGCAGCGCAAGCACCGTCTGAAGGTTGGGGCCGCTCCCCTTTGGGATAAGCGTCACCAGAGAGGCCTCCCAGGCTAGGAAGGCCGTAGTAATGATCATGGTTATGATACCGGCCAGTATGGCGAAGTCCCCGTACCTCTTCCAGAAGGAAGTCCTTGAAACCCTTTCTATAAGTCCCCTGCTCCTTTCAGTCTTCAGCATTATTGCGGGTCCAAAAAGGGAAATGTGCTTTGACGGCTTGTACTTCCTGATGACCAGTAACAGCGCCGCCCACACGATTATCAGCAGCAAAAGTATAAGGTAGCCGTTCAATTCCCTTACAGTAGAGGGTTGAGGAGCGGCATATTTAACCCCTTATAGAGAAAAGGTCAGCAGCGCTCTATCGGATTAACCCTTATTGGCAATTGATCGTGCTGGACAATAGCTGGATAGCGGATCATGGCTGAATGCCTTAAGGCTGTTCGGATTTGTGCCCGCATCGTTATTAAGGGCGCAGGTTAAAGATGATCACTGGCCGGGGCGCTCAATTAGGATTCGCCGTAACCTATAAGCGGATGGCCTTAAGTATGGAATTCACATTTGCGTGGGACATGCCTATGGTTTTTGAACTATGGCCCAGTTTGTAGTCAGCGTAGAGCCGGCTTCCGTGATCAGAAAGGGGTTGAGCAGTTCGTAGAACTGGGCCTTGGTCAAGCTCAACCTGTCCCTTCCGAACCTGTTTATGCCGATGAACCCCAGGGACCCAGGTTTCATGCACCTGACCATTTCATTGACAGCATCATTATGATCCCTCATGCAACAGAGCAGCCCGTTGGAAAATAGCGCGTCTATGGAGCCATCTGGCACGAACGGTATACTGGCCGCTGAGGATGCATGTGGCTTAACGTTATCTATATGCATCCTGCTCAGCC
>JAJZYL010000143.1 GCA_021798095.1 archaeon
CAAATCCGCCGGGGACCGCAGCCGTGCCGCCCTTAGCCAACGGAAAGAACGTGTCGATGACCCTCTGTCCCACTACTAGCAGCTCCTTCGTTTCCATCTTTTCCTTGAAAGGACGGGGGGTCCAAACCGGCCATTCCTGATAAAGGTGCAGGGGGGTGCGTACGCCGTCCATTTCGACCGTACCAATTTCGTCCTTGAGCGTATATTCGCCTTCCTTGGTAAGGTCGGTGAGGCGCCCCCTTATATTAGGTGGAACCATAATATAATGACGTACCAGCTGGGTTTCGTCGACATAGCCCAGCACGTCGTCGCCTACAACATCGCCCAGCTTGGCTGTGGGCATGAACTTCCACTTAGCCTTCTTGTCCAGCCTTGTTACATTGACACCGCGGGGAATGAATGACCCGGCTATCTTTGAGATCGTAGGCAACGGCCTCTGCATGCCGTCATAGATCTGGCCCACCATGCCTGGCCCCAACTCAACTGATAGCGGTGATCCCATGCCGATCACCGGCTCCCCGGGCTTGATATCGGTTGTAAATTCATAGACCTGTACGTACGCGTTGTCCCCTTCGATCCTGATCGCTTCCCCTATCAACCCCAGCTCCCCCACCTTGACCACTTCGTTCATCTTGATCCCTGTCATTCCCGTGGCCTTAACGACTGAGCTCTTTACATCTGTTATCCTTCCTTTTATGGTCATTTTCAGATCACCTTGGAGAAATAGGTATCCACTATAGCCCTCTTTAGGGATTGTTTCCTGCTGGCCACATACTCGTTCAGTGAGTAATCTATGCTTATATTGCCATCCTTATCCTCTATTATGAACCCCCTGTCGAAGTCCGCCTCCGCCAGCTTTATCTTGCCCCCAAGCGAACCCAGCAGCTCCCTGTCCTCCCTCCCAGCCTTTAAAATGTAGTTGCCCTTGTAATTCTTGATCGCGTCCCTGGCAAGGGCGAGGATGAACCTCCCATACGTTTCGCCATCGCCCGTCAACGCTTCACTTACAGCGTCCGATATCATCGATTCGAGGTCGGCATCCAGCAGGGATAGTATACGCGATCTGCCCCTGATCTCGGCATCTGACATCTGGCTCTCCCTGAACCGCCGTTTATCGGCATCAACCCTTTCCCTGATCAGGGCCGCCTCCTCCTTGGCCTTTACCATTTCACCTTCCATTATGTCAATGGACCCCTTGTAAGCCTGATCCATGTTCGATAGGGCCTCCAGCCTCTCCTTTTCAATGACGCCTATAATTGAACTCAAACGGCCTGTGCCTCCGTCACCATGTTTACAAGCTCCTTCCTATAGCCCTCACGGGTATCTCTGGGCCGGAACGGGGGATCAACCGTGTATATGATGGGCAGGTGGTTCTTGAGCCTGATCTTCGTCAGCTCCCCACGCATGTCTCTAACCAGGTCACTCTGAATCAGTATCAATCCTACATCGCCATTGGCTGACAGTATTTTTCCCATGGCTTCCATAACGGTGGATGGTGGGATAACCGTGTACGCCTCGCATCCTATCGATTTAAAAATCGTAGTAAACATCTCTGACCCAACGGCGAACACTTTCATTTGATTGGGTTCTACTGAAATTATATTTAAATCTATTTGTGGCCCTGGTGTAAATTTATCCGAAACATTCTCCCAAAAAAAGGGGGGAGGATTTATGGCCAGATGCCCCTGATGACCATAACGTCGGAGACCCTTTTTATGGCCAGCATATCCGCCGCGGTCCTCATATCCACCTTATGGCTCTGGCGCATCTCATATACGTCATTGAAGGACTTGACCATCTTTTCTGCCAACCTTGAATTTACCTCTTCTTCCGTCCACTGAAGCCTTTGAAGGCCCTGTACCCATTCAAAGTAGCTGACCGTTACGCCGCCTGCATTGGCAAGTATATCCGGTACGAGCAGGATGCCCCTCTCGTGCAATATCCTGTCCGCCTCTGGAGTGGTCGGGCCGTTTGCGCCTTCCGATATTATTTTAGCCCTTACCTTTTCAGCGTTCCTATCGGTTATCACCCCCTCAAGCGCGGCTGGAACCAGGACATCTGCATCGGCGGTCAGTATATCTTCATTTGATATTTTTTCAGCGCCAGCAAGCGATGTCACCGTGCCGCTTCTCTCCTTCTCCTTCATCACCTTGTCAACATCCAGTCCTTCCCTCGAATATATGCCGCCCTTTGAATCGCTTACGCCAACTATCTTCATTCCATAATCCTTCCGAAGGATCAGCGCTGCGTTTGAGCCGACATTGCCAAATCCCTGTATGGCCACCCGTGCGTCCTTCAATTTTATATTCAACTTCTTGGCCGCCTCCGCCGCAACTATGGCTACCCCTCTGGAAGTGGAGTCTGATCTGCCCAGGCTGCCGCCTATCTCCAGCGGCTTGCCGGTTATCACGGCGGGCTCTGGATGGCCGTTAAGTATTGAATAAACATCCATTATCCAGGCCATATTCTTTGGGCCTGTATACACATCCGGCGCCGGTATGTCCTTGTATGGGCCTATTATGTCCGATATGGCGTAGGCATATCTCCTTGTAAGCGATTCGATTTCAACGTTGGACATGGATTTCGGGTCGCAGACTATGCCGCCCTTAGCACCACCGTATGGAAGGTCTAATACCGCAGTTTTCCATGTCATCCACATGGACAGGGCCTTTACTTCATTGATCGATACCTGCGGATGGAATCGTATGCCCCCCTTGTAGGGACCCCTAGCGTTGTTGTGCTGGACCCTGTAGCCATGAAAGACCTTGATCTTGCCGTTATCCATCTTGACCGGCAGTTCGACGTGAACCTCCCTGTTTGGGACCGATAGCATTTCATATATTTCGTTGCTTACGCCCAGTGCGTCAATGCCCTTCTTTAACTGTGTAAGGGCTACTTCCCAAGGATCTTCCTGCCCGTTAGCGTTCCTCTTCGATGCAGAGGAAGCTTCAGAAGAATTGGCTCTTAAACTCATATTTTATTACCTTATACCGGCGTGTCTCAGAACTCTATATAAAGCTTTAGTGATATTACTTTAAGATTATAGAATATAATTGTACCACAATATTAAAATAATGTGAATTATTTTTTATTATTAAGCTATAACGGCTTTGATGGTTGTGTTTTTAACAAAAAATGCTGTAACAGTATGATATATAATCTGCCGAGCAATTGCATAATCTGCATGTAGATATCAGGTTACTAAAAGTTTATTAATCCAAGTTCTCCCTTCTAGGCGCGGCGATTGATATGTCCGAAAGTGATGAAGAAGAGGACTGGGAAGAAGAGGACTGGGAAGAAGACGAT
>JAJZYL010000144.1 GCA_021798095.1 archaeon
ATGGACGGCGTACGCATCCCCCTGCACCTTTATCAGGAATGGCCGGTTTGGACCCCCCGTCCTTTCAAGGAAAAGATGGAAACGAAGGAGCTGCTAGTAGTGGGACAGAGGGTCATCGACACGTTCTTTCCGTTGGCTAAGGGAGGCACGGCTGCGGTCCCCGGCGGGTTTGGCACCGGCAAGTGCGTGCTGCCGGAGACCAGGATCCTCCTCAACGGTGAACTGAAGGAAATCGGGGAGGTCTGGCGGAGCGGGGGGACCATAAGGACGATGCAGGACGGGCTATATAGAAGAATAGATGGGGTTGTCAGCTCATTTGTAGGCACAGGATTTTCCGAGGAGAGTTCGCCTCTGATCTATAAGGGAAGGAGCCGGTCCATGGTTGAAATCACCACCGGACAGGGAAGGCGTCTGGTTGTAACGCCCAACCATGGTATATATGTATATTCGGCCAGCAAAGGCATAACCACAAGGCCAGCTGTGTTCATAAGGCCGGGGGACCTGCTGGTGGAGCCGCTGGCAGGCCGGTTCAGCTCTCCCAGTCCATCAAAGCTTGGCCATGATACGGTCACAGGCGCAAGGGTGTTGAACGGCACATACGATGTATACGACCTGGTGGTTCCAGGCGCGCAGAACTTCCTTGGAGGCGAAACTCCAACCATTTATCACAATACCGTATTATTACATCAGATCGCCTCATGGGCCAAATCCTCCATGGTGATATATGTGGGGTGCGGGGAAAGGGGCAACGAAATGACCGACATACTGATGACGTTCCCGCACCTTAAGGACCCGTACAGCGACCGGCCCCTTATGGAAAAGACGGTCCTCATAGCCAACATCAGCAATATGCCGGTGATGGCAAGACAGGCAAGCATCTACGCGGGCACTACAATCGCTGAATACTTCAGGGATATGGGCTATGATACGCTGCTTCTTGCGGATTCCACGAGCAGGTGGGCGGAGGCCCTTAGGGAAATAAGTGGCAGGCTGGAGGAGATGCCGGCAGAGGAGGGATATCCATCCTACCTGGCGTCCAGGCTGGCCGCGTTCTATGAAAGGGCCGGAAACGTTATGACGTTAGGCTCGCAACCCAGAAATGGAAGCCTGACCATAATGGGCGCAGTGTCCCCTCAGGGCGGCGACTTTACGGAACCGGTGACATCAAACACGCTCAGGTTCGTCAAGGCGTTTCTGCTGCTGGACCCGGATCTGGCCTACTCCAGGCACTATCCAGCCGTCAACTGGATATCCAGCTATTCAGGCTATACTCAGGATCTGTCCGAGTGGCTGGCCGCCAACGTAAACGAAAGCTTTAGCCGTATTAGGGATGAGGCCTATGCGCTGTTACAGAAGGAGAACGCGCTTAAGGATATAGTCAGGCTCCTGGGGTCTGAGATGTTGCCTAACGATGAGAAGTTGGTGCTTGATATGGCCAGGGTCATCAGGCAGGGCTTTCTGCAGCAAAGCGCGTACGACAAGGTGGACAGGTTCAGTTCACCAAAGGTCCAGTATTATATGCTTTCAGCCATTGTGGAGTTCTATTCGATGGCACGGAAGAAAATCGAAGCCGGCGCCCGTATAGAGGACATAAGGGGGCTTCCCGTGATGGGGGAGCTGGTTTACGCCAAAAATAAGTTCACCAACGATTCAGTTGAAGGCGATTACGCCGAATTGATGGATCGGATGAAAAAACAGTTCGATGGGGTGAAGTCCAATTGAGCGGTTCGCTAAGGTTCTCCAGGGTAAAGCAGATCGCGGGCCCGCTTCTGATAGTTGAAACGAACGGGATGCTCGGCTACGAAGAGCTGGTTGAAGTGGAAATGGATAACGGTGAAAGGAGGTTGGGCAGGGCCCTGGAGGTCACCGATACGATGGCCGTGATGGAGATATTCGAAGGTACAGAGGGCATTTCAGTAAATAACTCAAGGGTCAAGTTCCTGGGCAAGCCATTGGAATTCGCCGTTTCAAACGAACTGCTTGGCAGGATATTTGACGGCCTAGGAAGGCCCATGGACGGTATGCCGCCGATACTGGGAAAGGCAACCAAGAATATAAACGGGGATATCATAAACCCTTATGTCAGGGACTACCCTGACCAGTTCATTCAGACGGGCATCTCGGTGATAGACGGTATGCTGAGCCTGGTCAGGGGGCAGAAGCTCCCAATATTCTCCGGCGCAGGGCTTCCACACGACGTTCTGGCAGCCCAGATAGCCAAGCAATCGACCCTTTCGACCGGCGAGGACTTCGCAGTGGTGTTTGCGGCCGTCGGCGTGGCGAACAGCGTGGCCATGTATTACCGCAGGCAGCTGCAGATTTCCGGCCAGCTTAAAAGGAGCGTGCTATTCCTCAACCTGGCCGAGGACCCTGCCATTGAAAGGATAGTGACGCCCAGGATAGCGCTGACCGCGGCCGAACATCTGGCGTTTGAGGAGGGCTATCACGTCCTGGTGATACTTGTTGATATGACAAACTATGCGGAGGCGCTCAGGGAGATAAGCATAGCCAGGGAGGAGGTGCCCAGCAGGCGCGGTTACCCCGGTTATCTATACACGGACCTGGCCACCATGTTCGAAAGGTGCGGGAAGATCAAGGGCAAAAAGGGCAGCCTCACGCAGCTACCCATACTCAGCATGCCCGGGGATGATATAACGCACCCGGTTCCTGACCTCACAGGATATATTACGGAGGGCCAGATCGTGCTGGACAAGGGGCTATCCGGGCGGGGCATCTACCCTCCGGTAAACGTTCTAATGAGCCTGAGCAGGCTGATGAAGGACGGCGTTGGGCCAGGGAAGACGCGCGATGATCACAAGTCCGTAAGCGATCAGCTGTATCAATCATACTCAAGGGCCAGCGAAATAAGGTCCCTGGTTGAGATAGTGGGAAAGGGGGGCGTACAGGAGACCGATCTGAAGTACCTGGATTTTGCGGAGCACTTTGAGCAGGAATTCATGAAGCAGGGGCCTGACGAAAACAGGGACCTGGAGAAGACGCTCCAACTCGCCTGGAAGACGCTGCATCAGCTGCCCGAATCCGAACTCAACAGGATAAGCCCCGAACTGATCAAGCAACATTATGGTGTAGTCGAACATGTCGTTTAGCAGTGCTCCCACAAAGGCCAGGCTTCTTACGGAGAGGAAGACGCTCGCCACCACCGAAAGGATATTCAAGATACTCGAGGACAAGAAGGAGCTGCTGATGAAGAGGCTGAACGAAACCACCATCGAGTCAATTGAAAGGTGGGAGGAGGCTTCCGAAGGCCTGTCGAAGGCGTACGAGTTATTTGCGCTTGCA
>JAJZYL010000145.1 GCA_021798095.1 archaeon
TGAGCTCCTGGGGATCCCCGGGCGGGATCGCCGCATACTTGGATGCGTAAAAACCACGCTTATGGCGTTCAGGTTGTGTGTCCGACATTTTTATTCCTCAGGAAGTAAAAGCAGTTTATTGGAGTGCGCCGTTCATAGGTTCATGATCGATGACCGGCCTGATGGCAAGACTGCGCATTGAGCGCTTTTTCCTAAACATATTTACGGCAGTATCGATTTCTACACCATTTAACAGGTGGTTATCCATGGTGTATATGCTGGATGCATCATTATCTATCATCGCATAAGCTACTATTAAGGCGTCAGCGTTGGACTTTCTAATTTCTACATCCCTTTCTTTAAGTATGTGAATTGCTTTGTCGATATCCTCTGATGACCCTTCTAATTTGGGTGAGTAGATCTCAAACCGTTTCCCCATGTTTTTTTTATATTCTATGAATTTGTCATATCCGTTATGAATAGTCCTTTGATCCTTAGAGGTCTGCATTTTATTAAACACTTCGCCATAGGCCACCAGTGACATCCTAAGTTTAGTATTTAACTCATGATCATATATCCAATTTAAGAAGTTTAAACATGCTCTGTGGTTATCTCGTTCTATATCCTTCCTATCAGGAAAAAAACCTCCTATAATGATATTCGAGTCAAGGTGCTTTACTTCAAATTTATCCGGCATAGGCCCGGCCTTAAAACACGAGGCCGTATTCCTTCTTTAGCTCTAGCGCAGAATCGAATGCCTTCTCCACCGCCTCTGCTCTGTCAGCGTATTTAGGTTTAAGAGATATCACCTTGGATATTACAGCACCTTTCTTAGCTCCGGGGCTGTTTTTCATAACCTCTATGACCGAAGCAAGGAGCTCTAGGTATTCCGGCTCCATCTTACATATCTTATCCATATACTTCAATGCACCCGCTGCAAATGATGGCATCTGGTGCTCAATATCCTTAAGATCAAAATATGCATCTGCAAGGTCAGAAGAATATGGGCCTCTTATGTAGAAATTAAAGTTATATGAAAGCCGCTGCTTGAACTCGGGGTGTAGTTGTAACAGATAGACCGTCTTTTGGATCCTTAATCTTGCATTGAACTGGGTCCTCAGGCTTTGTACGCTTTCACCTGCGTAGCCTACTATTGACCTCAGTATGTTTTCTGTATTAGTAGATTTCAACTTCAATCTTTCCTTGGCTTCTATAGCCAGTTATTAAGTAGTGCATACTGTCTTTATAACCTTTATAGATATATCTTAATGACCCTCGATTACAAAATCACTTCTAACGTCGATGTTGGACTGGTACGCTGCTGGGAATGCGCACACGCTAGAAGACTCCTTTGAGGAATGGGGTAAACGGCAAGGCCGTCCCACAATAGCATTTGAAATAGATTACGAAGATTTTACCGCAGAATCTTAAACGTAGGAAGTCGCCTGTTGTAGTGTCATCTTTGGCGCCCAGTTTGTGTATACGGCATATACCTCAGGAAGTAAAAGTGGATCTAGAATTTAAAAGTTGGAATTTTTGATAGTTGTCATGGCGCCAATTTAGCCGTCAAAAACACTGAAGTATCAAGTTTGATATTAACGAATACGATTATTTTTTCCTCGACTTTTTATTCAAGTGCACTCCTGCCATATCTTTCATACGTTTAAAGGGATCATTAGCATACGTGCCATTATGGTTTCTGTAGCGTGAATTAGGCACTCCAAATAAGGCGTCTGTATTCTCCTCCCAAGCGCTGCGTTTAGGCTTCTGCTTCGGCAAATTTTATAGCTACCACCCTAATTTTTTATCAAGTCTTCTTGCCTGCGAGAGCAAGCTGTTGTCATCATAATTATTATTGGTCCTTGGCCTGCTGACTTGGCCTGGTGATCTAGCTATTACTGCGATCTCCTTTGATTGAACTTTACGGAAATTTCCCAATAATGGATCTGGCTCCTCATATGGCTTCACCAGTTTTCGCATGTTATATCTCACGTCTCTTACAACAGATGGGCTCACTTTGCCGAGCAGGAGAACTATGACTTGTTCGTAGTCTTCTAAGTAATCTTGAATCTGTCCAGTTAACCTATTTATTTCACTCTTACTGTGTAGATCAAGCTTAAGCTCAATTCCTATTTTTCCATCAATTCCAATATCAGCTAGCCCCCTGCCATCTTCTGGCCTGATGCGGTGGGTCTTCTTAAGGTGCTTATCCAAAAAATCCATTAAATCAGCCGTGTATTGTCGTTCTTCCTTCATATTCCAATTAGGCTGCCATAAATGCGCAATATTATCCTTCAAATATTCAAACAGCGACGGCTGGTTGCCGAAATTGAACATATAAATTTAATCCGTTTGGGTAAATATAAACATTATGTACGCCAAGCCCGGCATCTCACCATTATGATTTGTTATCAGCATGAACATGCGCAGGAGGCACCTGACGGCCGACCAGAGAGCCATCACTGCACGATAAATCCTCTATTGTTAGAGGATGAGGCTAGGCAAAGACAGCTTTTAACGTTAAAACAATTTTCTGATAAACAAAATGGCAAGGCTGGCGCGCTGCCCTACGCTTGGAATTGCGCCAATTCATCGCTGTATAATATATTTTCGTATTCGAGCACGCTTGAATCGAACACCAGCCAAAGAACCGACAGGCGCACTTTATGCCTTAAGGCCCTGAACGTGAAATAATCCCTTAGATAGGTGGCATAGAAAGGGAATCCAAAGCGTGCCAGCTCGGGGATGACAAGCTCGACGGCACGCGGGGTGACACGGAAAGAGGTTTTATGCGCGCTTAGGATTTCGTTGATTTCCTTCTCATGCTGCGCCGATATCAGGCCCGTTTCCCGTAGCCACTTTAAGCTTATTGTCCTGGTTCCTGGGTGGGATCTCCATAAACTGCGCCTAAGCCCCTGGATTGCGCTGAGCTGCCCGTTTTGGTCAAACACCAGGTTGGCAGGGGTCAGTTTCGCAGCCTCGTTAAGCCTCAGGCCGCAGTCTGCCATAAAAAGGGCAGCCAGCTTGATTCTTTCACTCTTAATGCTGTCTAACAGGCCGTTCACCTGCTCGTCCGACAGTCCGGCTATGTACGTCAATTCCTCCTTCATAATAATATAAAGCAAGGTTCTTTCTGTCGTTTCGTGGAATATTTCGCAGGGAAGACGGTAAAGCGATGGTTCGTAATTCTGATATTGATACGAAAAACATGAAACAAACCAATTTCGCACGCAAATTATAAATGTACCGGAAAATGACGATAACCCCCCC
>JAJZYL010000146.1 GCA_021798095.1 archaeon
TTCATGTATGATTATGACAGCCGGCCTTCTTTCATTGACCTTTGGCCTTACAAGATAGCCTTCTATGTTCATTCCGTTGGACCCACTGAAAGTGGCGGTTTCGGATATCAGTTCTTCAGACATGTATCAGGTTCCGCACACCTGCTTTTTACCTTTGCCAAACTTTTATCGACCCCAGCCGACTCCTGGGAGAAACATACATAGATTAAATACTCTGGCCGGCGACCACTCAACGGGTGAGTTCGGCGCACATTGAACCTTATAACGGAGGTCGTGGTACCGCTTCTTATCGGGCTCATAGGGCCCGCCGTTTACGTCCTGCTCAACGACCTGATCAAGAGGCTCAGGAACAGGCAGAGGATCGCAATTAGGGCGTCCAGGCTGATCCTGAAGGACTGGAAGGATAGGATACGCCTTGGATCCTGCAAATACACGCTCGGCGGCATCAGGATGGAGGCACCTGTGGACCCGGCACCCGGCCTTACCCAGGAGGCGCAGGCGCAGTTCAGGAAGACGTTCCGGGGGATCTGGAGGAGCTGGGAGGAGGGCAAACGCGAGAGCCAGGCCAGAAAGGAGGAGTATCGAGGTCTCCTGGAATCCTTCAATGAGACGGTCAGGCGAAAGGTCCTGGCCGTCTGGATAAAGGAGACCGGCATACCGGACCTTGGGGAGCTGCGGGACGTGCCGCCCGTAGAGATGTGGAAGAGGAAATGGGTTTCGTCTAATGATCTCCAGTACAGGGCCTACCGTGAAGCCTTCGGGGAGGGCCGGGGCATTTCGGTGGCCCCCCCTGCGACCAAAAGGTCCAAGCTGTTCACGCTCCAGCCTGACGATGACCCATCGGTCCATATAGCGCAGGCAGAGGAAGGTGAGCTCCAGAGGCTAAAGCAGCTGATCGACGGCTTCCAGATGGATGATGAGACGAGGGCCCTGGTCAAGACAATAAGGGAGAAGGGTGAACTTGATGAAATGCAAAGCCAGGAGACCATAGGGAAGCTGAAGAGGCTGATAAATGAAGCGCTCCTATATGGCACCCGCAGGGGATAGCCCGTCTTATATATTCTATCCGTGGGCCTGTGTCGTGCCCGCCGGCGCTAGGATCGTCCCCTTGGGCGCGGCTCATCGCCAAGCCAAGAAAGGCCCTTCTTCATCCTTTCCCACAGGTCGTTAAGCATCTGCCGCGTCCTTTCATCGTCCTTCAGACGGAGGGTCCTTCTGATCCCCTCGCCTTGGACTTCGATGATGCCGGCCTTCTCCAGCTTCCTGATGTGCCGGCCGATGGAGGCGTAGCTAACCTGCAGGCGCTCGGACAGGTATTTTATATCAAGCGGCCGCCCGGCCTTCACCATAATCCTGACCATTCGAAGCCTCACAGGGTTCACTATAGCCATCCTGCCCTGCATTTCACTGTACTCCTTCAGTGATCCCCTCGCCCTTTTCATATTCGATCCCATCTTCCTTAATAGGGGCTCAATACTCCTTCGATACTGGTCAGACGCCATCCCGGCCATCTTCTTACTTAAGTAATCCCTGTGTTTCTCTATCTTCAGGGCCTCCTGTGGATCGTCCCGGTTTTCGTAGAGCAGGTCCCTGAACATGTGATCGACAATCCTTTGGACCTCCTTAGGTGCATATCGCCGCCATCCGGCAAGGTCCTTTGCCATATCGTCATACAGGCCATCAATCCTCCTATCTTGGTCGTCTACCATTGCAAGACTTGGGCCGTGGCCCGATATAAACGCGTCCATTTTTCCTGCGTTTCGCTCAAATTTCTTTACGGCTGAGTCATATGGGCGTATACTACCGCTAAAGCTCCCCCCTGCAGATATCGGTAATTTATCGCTGATCCAGCGGCATGCTCCTTAAGCTGAGGCGAGCAGGCTTCATCCGCAGCCATCCAAACTGTATGTCGGGTGACGGCTGATGATCACCGCCTCCCGGATGCCCGACACAGCCAGGTGCACAGGCGGGCAAATGCCATCCTGAGCGGTCACGCCACGGGGGGCGATATGGCAACCCAAAGCGATGTATTCCAACCCTCATCGCGATCTTACAAGGATCAGCTTCCAATCAAATTTTAGCGCAATATTTTTATTCTTATAATTTTTGAATGGCAGGCAAGAATATGGGCATTGACATCGGCGAATACGCCTTTAAATATCGCTCCATACTTTTTGTGGTAATTTTCATTATAGGATGGGCCGTCTTCCCGGGTCCTTCAGTAACCGGATACCTATTCGTTTTATATCATCTGTCGATAGTCCAGCTCAAGGCGTTCGTCATAGCCCTTTCGCTGGTTGGCATTGCGGGATTTTTCATTAGGATATGGGGCTCTGGTTATATTGGAGCTTCGATAGTTCAATCATCACAATTACATGGCGAAGCGTTGATAACTTCGGGCCCATATGCTTACATGAGGGACCCGCTGTATTTTGGATCGCTTTTAATAGTTATAGGCTTTCTTCCTGTATTGCCTCCATGGGGCTTTGTCTTTATTATTGTGGCCATGGGGGCCCTGATCTACCTGCTCATAAGGGCGGAGGAGGGGCTGCTGTCCTCGACTCATAAAGAGGAATTCCTAAAGTACAAGTCCACGGTCCACGCTCTGATCCCCACCCCAAGGAAAATAAGTCGTTCCAGCGCAAAATTTGAATTAGGGGAAGGATTACGGAGCGAAGTTCTGTATATATTTATATTTTCACCCCTAATAGGCGGCCTGTTCCTTCCATCCACAGTATTCGCCTCTACTTTTTATACTCTGTTAATAACTGGGATAATTTTACGCGTGGCGCTCCGTTCTAGGGCCAATGAAGTGGAGCCAGCGGCTCCGGTTTAAATACGTCTGCGGCCTGTCCTCTCGGCCAGTTTGGGGGAGACCTAGGATCAGAGACCCCAGGCGTTAAGGCCATAAGCAAAAGGGGCCATATAAGATCAAAATAATTATATACTTCGAATCAGTAAATATTTAATCTGTAACTCGGCGCATTTTAAGTAATATGCAACCCAAGCTTCTCAGCCATCACCCCTGACTTCTTTGGGATTTCTGAAGTGACCCACCTGTTTTTTACCCTCAGTTTGTGTATCCTTGACAGGTGCACCAAAACGTCCGCCGGTGAATACTTGGAAAGAAGCCCCTTGTCCCTCAGGAGGTTGTATATTTCATAGTAGAACAGCAGGGCTACGAAGTTGATGAGGAACCATCCCTCAAGGGAGTAATCGTCCCTCATGTAGGTCCTGTCAGCGCTGA
>JAJZYL010000147.1 GCA_021798095.1 archaeon
AAACGGGCTGCCAGTCCGCCTGTCGATAGTCCCTAAAAATTTTGGTAATGCACCTTCCCTTGACATTCCAAATATTTCCCTCGTAGTAGCGATCATGAGGACTAGAACTGTATTTAGCGTTGTCAGGAGTGCTATGATAGATATAATAAAATACGCTGACGGGCCAATAACCATTGATACGGCAAGGGCGAGCGGAGCATTGGATAAGCCCAGTTGACTAAGAGGGACCAGGCCAACCACGCAGACACCTACCAATATGTATAGAATTGTAGTTACCAACACTGATATGATCAAGCCCAGGGGCAAAGCCCTTTCAGGTCTTTTTGTATCTTCAGATATGTTAGCTATATTATCGAAACCTATATAGGCAAAAAATATCAATATTGAAGCCCCTAGTATACCGGAAATGCCGCTGGGAGCTGAAAAATACTGAATTGAAGGTAATTTCGCCGTTCCGACGGCGATGACCAAGACCAAACCACAAATGGCTACTATGCTGAGTATGGTATTCAAAAGAAATGAACCTTTGGTTCCGATGCCGTTTATAATGGTCAGCAGTACTAACAACGATGCAGCTACAGGCAGAACTGGCAGGCCAGTGAGACCAGACATGTAACCAGCAAAGCCCAATGAAACAGCAGTCATGGCTATTATTTCCGTTATAATCATGGTCCACTCGATGCTAAATGAGAGCAACCTATTACCATATGCCTTTCCAATATATACGTATTCAGAAGCAGCCCTTGGATACATTGAAGAGAGTTCTGCATAAGTGAGGCCCGTAAATGAAGCTATAATAGCACCCACAAGGAAAGAAAGCCAGATCATGCCTCCTGCCATTGAAGCTGCATCACCCACGAGAACATAGATACCGGCGCCGACTATGTTCCCTATTCCATACATTATCAGCTGAAATAGACCTATATTCCTCTTTAATGATGGCGAGGTGGGCTTGGCTATCGGCTTAACATCATTGGCCATTTATTTTACTTTTATCAATGGGCCTTCACTCCCGCTAATTCTTTTATAATGACTCATTCCAGCCATGGCTTAGCGATATACATTTTCAAATATATGCTTTACCAAGGCGTTTCCTCAATTTGTTAGCTTCGGCTAACGAAGCTAACAATATACCTATATAGTTAGTTAACTTTACCCTTTAACAATGTTAGATTCTAACAAAACTGGGTCTGAGCCGCCTATTAACCACCCTAAGAAAACCTGGAAACAGTTCGGATGGGATAGAGGTGCCGACTATAAAAAAACTTATTCAAAGTTAACTGTGCTATTAAAGGAATACGCAGAAAAGGAGGGGATTCATGCTGATTCTGGCTTTGCCTTCTCGTGTGTCCTGCTTACCCAACTGAGAAACGGCTCAAGGGTTTCAGAAGCTGTAGACGCGATGAACGGATGGCTCAAAAATAGGAACCCATCAGTCGAAGTGAGAGTTAGAAAACAGAAGACAGCGTCTACCAGATTAATGGTTATACCGCCTGAAGTCCAAAGATATTACAGCTATAAAAGCAGGGTTCTAGGGGCCCTAGCATCCGCCCAGCTTCCTGCTATTGAAATGTGGAGCAGGAGGAGGCTCGGGTATAATACCCACTCCCTAAGGTACGCTTGGATCACCGAGGCTGCACGGCGAGGGATTTCGCCTCAGCTAATTGCAAAGATTACTGGCCATAGAACGCTTGACATGGTATTATCATATACACAGAAGTCTGGCGCTGAGGATATACTGCAGAAATTCTAGATATACATGAAAGATACTATTAACTGAACATAGTTTTTTATTTAGCTAGATCTAACGTCACCGTCAATAATACCCTTTGAACAGCTAATTTAGGCTAAGGTTAAGAGTTTTGTTTATGGGCCTCTTATCTTGTCCGTTTTATACAAAAGGAGCATGGTGTCATTGCATAATAAACCCCATGAGCTACATCCCTGCGTTTATCAATAAATAGAAATTGGCGCCAAAATTTTATATTAATTATATACTGATATCCCCTTTATATCATCGCGACAGGATTTTTTTAATAAACCATCTCCATATACTGTTAGCTTAAAGATTTCAATAGATAATAGCTCAATTAGGAGAGGGCTATTAACAAGTAAAAATACTAGGAATGTCGCCTATATACGGAACGGCGTATGTTCAAGTAAAACACCCATAAATTCAATTTTTAGCCAAAATTATTAGTACTACTATTATGTGATTAGTAACATGGTATATTGCAATAATAACAAACCTTTTATATAATTATATATAAGCTATGATGCAATGAATAGAACACAATACTATTCCCTTATAGCTATGTTCAGTGCAACAGCCGGTGCAATGACCCTAGCGCATCTTGAATTTCCATTTCCACTTCTGCCCTTTTTACAGTTTGATCTTGCAGAAGTTCCTGATACTGTGGCGTTTATGTTACTAGGACCGGCAGGAGGACTGCTGACATTACTGATTCACACCCTGATTCTATACACTCATGGATCGTTCACAATTTTTTCACCTATTTTTAAATTTTTAGCAGTAAGCCCAATGTTTCTTGGTATGTATATCGGTGGGAGCTTATCTAAAAATTGGAGCAAAAAATCGAGATATATCATAATAATATTACTCGGAACCACTATGAGAGTTATAGTGGATCTATTTGCAACACTAGCACTATATTTTGTCATAATGCCTAGTTTGTATCTTCCCACAGCCAACTTGGCCATGAGCATAGTCGGAATTCATATCTCAAACCCATTTGAAATAGCGCTTTTCCTCTCAGGTATAACTAGTCTGTTCAACTTGATAGCGGCACCCATTACTATAATTCTTAGCTATGCTGTTATGGGTGCCTTAGGAAAGAGAGTCAAAGGGGCCAATAAGTTCCTTTAGTGGAACGTCTATTAAGATAACAGCCTTTCAAAATCTTGATCGGATATTGCGTGATCAGTTCTGAACCGAACTAGTCGAATTATAGGCTTGCAAAATTAAAAAGGACAACATAAAAGAGGAGGTATGGGTAAAGGTTTACGGGATGGGCTTCATTAATCCAAAATATAACGGCGAAAGCATCATAAATATATATGATAGCGTTTTGTCCTTCTTTGGAGGAAGCGGAAAAAGGCCACTGAGGAACGACCTTGGAACTGGCAGAAAGCTACTTCTCATTATTATTGATGCTCTGGGGGTAAGTACGCTTGAACATGCCTTCCCAGAAGTTGTGGAATACTATGAAAAAAATACCATTACA
>JAJZYL010000148.1 GCA_021798095.1 archaeon
ACCCAGCCAATCATCGTAGTTCGATGAGACTCCACCTGCTGGTGAAGGGGAGGCTAGCGACAAGCTCCGAAGCTTTAACTGAGGAGTAGCTGTCAACAAATAAGTGTATGTGATAATCCCAATTATGTAGGCGTAGTTATCCTTGAACCTTTGATTAAGAGGTAAGGTGCCAATACAGGAATGGTTACTTCTCCCCACCACTTTATCCAAGCTCGTTCCTTTGAAATTGATTTGATTGATTCAAATAGCCGTGGTAAATCATCTGATAGCCTAGAGCCATGTATAGATTGAGCAATTTCTCCATTAAATATTATGAATGCAGCATCTCTAGCCAAAGTTGAAAACTCACCCGTCCTATAGTTCTGGAACCTTGTATACCAATTATTGGTAAGAAGTATGCCTTTCTTAATCGATCCAATGATGTGGTCTACCGGCTCACTTCCCCCTTCGGCAACTAGGTTCCATGGAGAAGGATCGATGATACCGGCGTTTCCGGTGGATACCGTGTTGGCCTTTTCAGCTGTAGTTGAATTATGTAGATAATGTGTTAATATTCCATCCTTAACTATACTGGTAATCTCAGTAGGCGATCCTTCATCATCAAATGCCCTGCTCCCTATCCCACCCTTGATCTGACCATAGTCAACTAGGTTAAACAATTCAGACGCAGTGTGCTTGCCTAACTTTCCTGCTAAAAACGACAGCCCCGCTTCGACGGAGAAGGCGGATGCAGCGGACCCAAATAGCTGGATCAGGCTGGCCGAAACACTTGGCGCAAGCAATACATCGTATATACCAGGCTCGACTTTGACCGGATCCTGTGATTTTTTTGCGTTTATTGCTGCAGTCTTTCCTGCAGTTACAGGATCTAACCCGTTTAAGTGTGTTGAGATTGAAACAGCTGCCCCACTACCCCTGTTCTTTATTGCTCTGATGCTTAACATCGCAGAGCTTCTTTCTTCAGTGGCCCGAGTTCCACTACTAGTGAGGATGGAAAAACGCGTATCCTCCATCATAACCGACCCGGCGGCTCTTTCAGAACCAACTTCCAAACAGGCATCCATCCCCTGTTTAGCCATTGAGAACATATCCCCATTGGAGATCCCTGCGTCTAGATCCTTTAATACATGAAATCTATGGCGGCCTCCGGGCAGTGTGGATACATCCGCGCGCTTTGATAATCTCATCGCTTCTATGAGTTGTTCAATATAAGTCGAAATTATTACATCGTTGGAGAGTTCGCTTATGACGCCCAGCGCCTTCTTCTTGCCCTTAGTTATGTATACTTGTACTGCAGCAGTATGACCATAGTTAACTGTCGTAGCTTCATTGTTAGCGAACCTTAACATCGACTCTCTGCTCTCAACCTGTAATAGCGAATATTGATCCACTCTATCGCCCAGCGCCCTTACCACCTTATCAAGGTAAACATCTGTCGTTATCCTATTACTGGCCAAGTTAGATTCATCACCCATTTACTCCTTCACCTACCTGTGCGTTATCATAAGTTGCCCAAACTTCAGGTGGGGGCCTCCAGTCCACACAGGAATTCCCTGCTCAGGATCCCCTTTCCCACAGGTGGCCGAATTGTACTCCAAATCATTAGCCCTTCTTTCTAAGCTGGACCACAGTGTAGGGGTGTTAACCTCTAACACTAGGTTTCTTATTGGTAAGCCAACTGCACCGTTTTTAATGATATATGCTTCATGACCCACATACCTCTGGTTGAGCCGCCGATCATCTATATTCCATTCCATGAACGATTTTATATAAACACCATCCTTTGTTTCCGCTAAAAGTTCTTGGGGGTCAGCATCTCCAGGCTCGACATACGTATTCGCCATCCTAATTATTGGTTCTCGATCATACGCCGATGCCCTTGCGGAAGCATTGCTGGTTGTTCCATATTCAGCACTAGTTTCCCTATTATGTAAAAATTCACTAATCCGCCCCCTGTTTAACAACACCCTTTTGGATGCTCCTACCCCTTCATCATCGAACAGGTAGAACCCATATGAATGAGGGATAGTTGGATCGTCACTAACACAGGCTTCCTCACTGCCGATCTTAATCCCCATTTCATCCTTTCCTATATATGATTCACCTGCCTGAGCGGCCTCCCTACCCAATATCCTATCAGCCTCTGAGGGATGGCCTACGGACTCGTGCGCCATTATACCAGCGATTTCCGGACTTACCACTACATTCCTTTTTCCCTCCTCTATTTTGACCGATTTATCGAGGATTCTAGCCATAATCTTCACTTCCTTGGAAATCTTTTCTCCAACATTCATCCTTTCAAAGGCCTCTATACCACCAACTTCACCATGTTGAAGCACTCTTTGCACTACATTCCCCTCGGAATGAGCCGTTATGATTCCGAAAAATGACGCGCGAGGGACCCTGCTCCTTATCATGGTCCCTTCAGAATTCACGAAATACTTTTCCTCAATATTTGACTCGATAGAAATGATCCTTTGTTTTACTAACAGGCTTTTGCAAATCCTATCCAGCGTAACTGCCTTGGCCAGAAGGGTTTCATAGTTAAGATTTTCCATTCGTTCTCGCTCTTCGGCCTCCCATTTTGCTATCGAAACGTCCTGCTTGGAAAAGTTAATAGGCCGTCTGAATAACATAATTCCTGCTTTGGCCTGCTTTATGAGCTTATCAATCAATTCATCTATAGATCGTCTATCCATGGCATTTGTATATCCGAATACAAGGCCGCCTTTATAGCTGATCCTCATGGCAAGCCCACCGGTCATGGTTATTATAGCGGGTTCAGGTTCGCCATTTTTAAGTAACACCCCCATTTCTTGCTGGGCCTGTAACCTAGCCTCGGAATAGGTGACCCCCTTTTCTGATGATTTAATCACTGCATAATCAGCCAGATCTGTATTTAGCTTCATATGTACAACACAATTTTCCGTAGTATATATCTATAACTGTTAAGTAGGCAATTGGATTGTTGACAGCTACTCCTCAGTTAAAGCTTCGGAGCTTGTCGCTAGCCTCCCCTTCACCAGCAGGTGGAGTCTCATCGAACTACGATGATTGGCTGGGTAGCAACAGCCCGAAGTACTCAAACCTGCCAAGCATTTTGATGTTCCTTGAGGGATTCAGGCCCGCGTTCAATAAAACCATCCTAAACTAAAAAGTTTGGAACTAACTGTGAAGGTCGGAGTTTTACTGATTCCCTCAAACTCCTAACTTTCTCTATAAA
>JAJZYL010000149.1 GCA_021798095.1 archaeon
ATGATAATCGAGATCGCTGGTCCTCTCCTTCCAATAACCGCGCTGATCGTTCATCGCATGCTGACCGACCATACAGAAGGATGTGTAATGGCGCCCGGTCACGCCCACGTTTATCACATCGTTAAACCGCAGGCTTATCTGTGGCACGATCAGAGGATTGGCTGGAAACTCGAATATAACCCTCCCACCTTCGATCCTCTGAAAGTCTATTATGGATGCTACGGTGAAATACAGATCGGGCCTCCACCTTGCTACCACTGGATACCTCTTTACATAGGTGTGCCCTTCCCCTTCAAAGAATGACCTTATCTTTTTCCATGTAGCTACATAATTAAGCTTCTCACCTGATGGATTGCCTATAAACTGGTACCTAGAGCATGGCTGGTTGGGACAGTACTCCCGTCCCTCATCCAAGGTCCAAAAGTACCTGCCACACGATTTGCACACCTTCCTGATGAACCCCTTTTCCTCGAAAAGGGGCACCCTGTACAGCTCGGGGCGCTCCCTGCTGAATTCTGCTCTCAGTTCATCCTTTTTCAATATACCATCCATTTTACTAGCTCGTCTTTAACCATTTCTGATCCTGGCCATTTCCGCGCCCATGTACTTGGCCATCCCCTCTTCATCGGAGCTCCAGCCAAGCTTATCAGCTATAAGGATGTATAATGGCTCGATTTCAACCGAGGCGAACCCGATGGATACCTTCATATCTCTGGATATTTTCTGGGCAAGGGCCACCGAGTGTTTCCTCTTCCATAGTTCCCTCAACATGGTAAATGGTATCGAATATTCGTTGACCTGCGCGTTCAGCCCCATCAGGGACCTGGATAGTATCGCATAAAAATAACGATAAAGCCTCCACTCCTGTACGGCCTTGATATTCCCCAGCAGGAGATCGGCATCTGATAGGATGGCCAACCGCACCCTTAGATCGGAGGCTGCCGAACCAACCAACGTAGCATATACGACCCGTAGCTTATCGTCAGGTGACGCCGACCACCTTGACAGAGCTCCAATAGCTTCATCGATGTCCGATGCGGCCATGGCGCCGCTTATAGCGTCCACCATACCACCTGAACTTACGTCCTTTTCGCCGGTTCCGACCTCCATCCCGCTCGAAGATTGCAGTGAATTTATGGCGAACCTTACATCTCCCCCAGAGGCTTTGACTATATCCTTAAGCTTCCTGAATGGAACATCTACCCCCTCCACCCTAATTATATACTTCAGGAGCAACTCAAGCTCCCTCAGAGGGACATGATAGAAGTTAAGGACTAGACACTTGCCCCTCAGTTTCTTCATAAATTCAGCGCTTCCATCGTTAGCAGCGAGTATCAGGGGCACTTCCATCTTATCTATTATGCTTATTATGAATTCGGCCCCTCCATAATCCCCCCTTGTAAAGAGCCCATCCACTTCATCAAGAAATAACAGTATCCTCTTGCCCTCCAGATCCACCGGTGTTATACCGTTTAGCCTACGGTCGAGCTCCACTGATGTCCTGGTGTCGCTCGCATTTAGTTCCACTACCCTGTAGCCGGCGTCGGCCGCCAGAGCACGTGCGGCTGTGGTCTTTCCCGTACCGGCAGGACCTATGAGGAGAACCGGCTTCCTTCCTACATGCCAACCCTTCAGCCATCCCTTTAATTCACTACGTTTATCTTCATTGCCTATCAGCCTATCTAAAGTAAGAGGCCTGTACTTCTCTACCCAGCTCAACTAGATTATCGCCTTTAATATGCTGCTAAACAGCCCTATAAGCGTTCGGGGGGCTATGCTCAATTGTGATTGGCCACCAAGAAGCCACGATAATAAATTATCTCTCCTCTTCTATCCACAACGGCTATGATGGGCACCTTTGACTGCCTTATCGCTTCATTCACAACGCCTTCCAGTGATTTAGCCCTTATCCTTTCTCCTTCGTTCATTATCGCTATAAGGTATTTAGATGGTTTACCCTCGTACTCCCCCTTTTCATATGCCTTAAGGGAAAGCTCCCTATCCAGTC
This sequence comes from archaeon, assembly GCA_021798095.1. Classification (GTDB taxonomy): domain Archaea; phylum Thermoproteota; class Nitrososphaeria; order Conexivisphaerales; family UBA164; genus JAJZYL01. Next base: position 2,009 of record JAJZYL010000149.1, read on the forward strand.
CTTCCTTTACTACATATCCCTTGTCCCGAAGGTCCCTATATATCAGATACTTTGAAAGGCCATCCCTTTGAAACCTCAGATCCCTTACAAGATCGGCATATCCTAGCCTTTTCTTTCCATCACGAACCTCGATTTCCTCCTTCTCAAGAAGGTACAGGGCTTCATAGGTCCTCAAAACTATCCTCTTTCCTTCCACCTTACCATAGCCTCTGTTCAACAGCACCTCATTTCCTTTCAACTCTACCGCGATCCTATCCTGGTGATGCTGGCCCAAGGCCAAGTGATCATTCTTTTTTGACAAATCAATTACCAACTATCAAAAGGCTGGCAATGTATGCCAAAACCTTATTGGCTGCTTCAAATTGCAAGGCCATCATGATAGTTCAAAAATTTGCGCTGTTCGTTATAAACTTACCTAGTGCTTGAACCTTTTGGGAAGACCGCTGTACCTGTATATTCACCTGAAAGCACATTTCGTATTATGCCGGGCCTTCTGCCGTTCACTATATACGTAGTTGTCTTATGTTTTGACGCTATGCCGGCCGCCTCCAGTTTGGATTTCATCCCTCCCCTGCCGAATCTATTTGGCTTATCCTTTGTAGCCTTAAGCTCGCTTCGTATATCTGCTATTTCCTTCATAACAGAGCCGTTAGATATATACCCATCTACATCGGTAAGGATTATCAACGACTTAGCCCTGACCTTTGTCGCAATTATCGCCGATAGCCTATCGTTGTCACCAAATCTCACATAGTCAGGTACGTAAGGGTTGACCGGCATCAATTCCCTTGTAGAAACCACATCGTTTTCGTTTATTATTGGCACAATATTATTCACTATCAGCGCTCTCAGGGTCCTCCAGAAGTTTTGGTATTCATATTTGTTTCCTAGGTCATTTTCGGTCAATAGTATTTGAGCTGTCATAATACCGCGCTTGGCAAATGCATCACTGTAAAGCGACATCAACCATGGTTGCCCAACGGCCGCGCACATTTGCTTGGTAGTAAGGTCCAGCTCCTGTGGTGATAATGCAAGCCCGATCTTAGAGATGCCGGCCAGAATGGCGCCAGAGCTTACGATGATGAAAGATCTAGTGGGCATCAGCTCGGAAATTTGTGAACTTACGCTCTCGATAAGGGAAGCGCTTATTCTGCCGTTCTCCGTGAGCACCGCAGTTCCAACCTTCACTACAACTATA
>JAJZYL010000150.1 GCA_021798095.1 archaeon
ACTGTACCCCCGCTCCCGAAGGCAGCCGAGTTCGGAAGGACTACATCACCTACTTCAATGTCTAACCTTAAGGAACCTGCAGTCCCCAACCTGACAATTTGCTTTGCTCCAAGCATTATTAGCTCTTCAATAACTATGGAGGCTGAGGGCCCGCCTATTCCGTGTGTAGCTAAAGTTATTGGATATGACTTGTAGGTTCCCGTGTACATTAGAAAACCGCGGTTCTCGTTTATTACCCGAGCGCCATCCAACATAGATGACATTTGCTTTACCCTTTCTGGGTCGCCGGATATTATTATCCGTTCTGCGACATCACCTTTATTTGCTTTAAGATGCAGTGGCATTTAGCGTTATTATTTATTTATGTGATTTAAACATTTCTAATTTAGGTTGGGATAGCAATCGAAAGTGATTTTGATAGTTCAATTATTTATATTGGTATGTACTAAATGCTGGCATGGAAAGAATAAATGTGCCATCCTTAAAGAAGGCAGGCCCATATTCGCATGCTACCATTGCAGGAGGCCTTGTGTTTATATCAGGCCAGGTAGGGCTGAATGAACAGAATATCAATGATTTCGAGTCGCAGTTCGATATAGCTATTGCTAATGTGGAAATGATACTGAAGACGGCTGGCAGCAGCATTGATGAAATATGTAAAGTAACAGTGTTTATTTCAGACGCTCGTTTCTTTGATGCCATGAATAAAAAATTCCAGGCAGTGTTCAGTGGCAGAGAGCCAGCTCGAACTACCGTGGTGGCACATCTGCCCCGGGAGGACATGCTGGTGGAGTTAGATGTGGTGGCTGCTCTAGCTGTATGACGTTGGCTTCGATTTCCTTATTAACTCCTTGGGAATGCTTGCTAGTCTTATCACGTTGGCAGCCTGCACTCCATAAATAGGTAGTCCGGTATTAGGGTCATTTCCAACGCGGAATACTGCAGTGATCTCCATCTTTATTTTGATTACGCCGCCGTCCTTTAGTTTAAGAGTAACCCAATGGTCTTCCCCTTCAGCTTCAAAATCCACAAGCTCGCCGGTATTTTGACCAGACATTTATTTAGATGGGATGATCCTATCTTTTTAACTTATCGGCAAGCCTAACGTCAAAGGATTCTACTATTTCCACGCTGTGACTGGCCCCTATCCGGGTGGCGCCTGCGTTTATCATTGCCATAGCATCACTGAAGTTATGGATCCCCCCTGATGCTTTGACGCCAAGCCTTCCGCCTACGGTATTGGCCATCAGCGTTATATCATGAACCGTCGCTAAGCCCTTTCCAAATCCAGTGCTTGTTTTGACAAAATTAGCCCCAGCCGATTCAGAAGCCTTGCATGCTAACACCTTTTCATCATCTGTTAGGTAACCGGTTTCCAGTATAACCTTCAGGACCTTTCCGTTATCCTTTGTAATTGCGGACACTGCCGAAATATCGGCTTCTACCTCATCCCATTTCCCAGATTTTGCAGCTCCAATATTCATAACCATATCCAGTTCATCCGCTCCCTCCCTTATAGCCTGTGCCGCTTCTGAAGCCTTTGTCTCCTTGAAGGTAGCGCCAAAGGGGAATCCTATAGCGCTTGTCACCCTACATCAGTATTCCTGAGGTTCAGCTTGCAACGGGCTACATAGTAGGGGTTAACGCACACTGAATAAAAGCCATAATCGTCGGCTTCCTTACACAAAATATCTATCTGTACTGCGTTGGCTGACGGCTCCAGAAGAGTATGATCTATTAAATGCGCAAGGTCCGCCTTCCTTTCTATGTGGACTACCATATCTGTAAAATTCTCTCTAAAGCGTTAATAAATATATCTAAAGGCCGCTTTAAAGAAGGACTACGACCTGATATTTGATTATAAATATATATATATGTTAGTTGAAAATTAGTTATGATCGATATAAGCGATCCACTCTATAATTTCATCAAACTTTCGGATGTGGAAAAGGAAGTGGTAGATACACACGAGTTCCAGCGGCTGAGAAGAATAAAGCAGCTTTCGAGCACTTATATGGTTTACCCGGGCGCCAATCATACCAGATTTGAACATAGCCTAGGGACCATGCATCTGGCCGGTCTTATAGGCAACGAACTGATGGGAAGGGGATATATAAATGAAGATGAGGTGCAAAAATTGAGGCTTTCTGGTCTGTTACACGATGTGGGCCACGGCCCCTTTTCTCACCTGTTTGAGGAGATAATGACCAGGAAACATGGCTATACCCACGAAGATGTATCACATATGTTGATAGTAAAGAGTGGTATAAAGGACGCGCTCAGGAAATACGGCTATAATGAAACAGAGATCGCCGATCTCGCACAGGGGAGGCTTGCTAATAAACCGTTCATGGACTCAGTAATAGCCGGACCCCTGAGCTCCGATATGATGGATTACATTCAAAGGGATTCATTCTACACCGGTGTGCTTTTCGGCGTTACAAACGTCTACAAGGTCATAAACTCTTTCCATGTGTATGACGATCAACTCGCTATAGAGAGGGATGCCCTCTCAGCGTTCGAAGGGCTTGTCATAGCTAGGTATGCTATGTTCAAGGCTGTTTACTTCCACAAAACGGTAAGGGCCGCTGACGCCAGCCTCTTAAGGGCATTACAACTGGCCGATGAATCCATGGACTTTTCTGACCCCTCCAGACTTGAGGAGTATGTTGAACTGAACGATGACTATCTTCTGGACCGAATTCGCTTAAATGAGTCAAGCGATAAGGGGATAATAAGGGCTAAAGAACTGATAGCCAATTATCTTGATAGGAGGATCGCAAAGTGTGTATATGAAAGTTCGTTTATAGGCAAGGAAGCCTTCTATGATAAGTTGATGGGAAAGTCAAATATAAGGTTGGAGTTAGAAAGGGAAATAGAGGACAAGTCTGGAATCCCTAACGGAGCGGTCCTTGTTGACCTTCCGGTTATCCCGTCAGTGCCCCACACGTTCAAAAGGGAGGAATTTCAAAACATTTACGTGGTCAGGAGAGAAGGCGACGCTGTCAGGGGCAACATCATCTCCGCATCAGAAATGCCTCTTCTTGGGAACATAATGGGCTACATGAACATGGTAAGGATATATACTGAGACAAAATATAGGGCCAAAGTGGAACAGGTTATACGCGATCTATTTAATTCGTCGGGCGCCTACTCAAAGATATCGGCCTAGCTACTAATGGCATTATAG
>JAJZYL010000151.1 GCA_021798095.1 archaeon
GCTGCCTCTTTACGTCCTTTAATGCGATATTGTTGTAGACGGCATTTAGCAGGTATATATCGAGAGAATTGAACTCCTTTAGCTCCTTCTTTAGGCAGTTGACACAGAGATTCTCGTCCAAGTCATACATGTGGTCCTTGCAGATTATGGCACCGCACCTGGAGCAGAAGGTTATCTTGCTCTGGTCATCAACCAGGTGAAGGCCGTTGACGCACATTGACTTCGACTTCACCTTTATCACTCCTCCGGTCGGCAAGGAGAAGTTCTTGTGCCCTGAGATATTATATGGATCAACAACCGTGCTCTCCTGATCAAGTATCATCTGATCCGGCTCTGGTTGGGAAAGTGCTCCGGCAGCAAGCCCGGACAGGACGCTGGCAATTTCGCTGTTCTTCTGGTCCAGCTCCGCCACCCTTTTGCTCAGGGAGGTTATCGCATCATAGATCCTGTTTAAGTCATCCTCTTCCATATCACGCCAGCCTGAGCAGAACTGATGTTATTATCATAGGTACGGAGACTATCTCCGGCATAACTGCATACGAAAGCAGTGACATTATTGAAAACTTGTTTACAGCCGGCTTTGTGGTGTTTATGACCACGTTAACGCCGCCGCCTCCTCCAAGAAATCTCAATGAAAGCCCGCCGGGGTTACCATCGATGTAGTATGTCGTAGTGTTGCCGATGCTCTGAACATCCTTCACAATATAAGTGGAAGAATTCAGCACCTGAAAGCTCGGGCCCCGCTGCACAGCGAGTGGTTTTGTGGCCTGCATATTGTAAAGCTTGGTCACCAAGGATGAGAGGTAATTCGTCTGGTTGTACATCGCGCTGTAGTTCTGGCTCCGGCTCCCATTTAGCTCATTTTTGAGAAGGGATATCCTGGTGGATATGCTGGAGTAGAGCGAATCCAGCGAAGAAGCATAACTAAAGTAAGACCTGTCTTGGGTGGTCAGGTTCTCCAAAGACTCGAGCAGAAAGCCGTAATCATCTGTGGTAGTTTGGTTGAGCTGGCTTTGGTAGGATCTGCTCTGCGAGGCCATGTTTTCAAGGTAGCCGAGCAGCAGGCCATAATTCTTGGTGTCCGTGTAATTAAGCTGACTTTCCACCTGCGACAACTCAGAGTAAACCGCAGAGATGTTTTGATTTATGGAGCTGAGATTGACAGGCTTAGGCTGAGGCCTCAAGTAAAGCGGGCTGTCGGTCACGTTCAGGCCATTGTCGCTGTATAAGCCGGCCATAGGATACAATATAAACACATTCGGGGAGAAACAGTCAAACGTGTTCTCCAACGTATAAGACAGAGGGTACGATTTATTGTTTGAGAGGGACACAGTATAAACGCCGGTCGGCAGCGACTTGACAAAGGGGCCGAACCATTCTCAAAACTGTAGTCGTATATGCGGGCCCCGCTCGAATTTAGAATGGAGACATTGAAAGGACCAAAGAAACCTTGATTCGAGAAGGATATGCTGACGTTGTTATGGCCTAATGCATATGCCGTCGGCATGTACTGCAGCCCGATGTCTCCTGCGCTTTTGTTTATCAATGTGGCCAGAAGGAGGCTTCCAGATGCAGGCAAGCCGGTTGTGGCGTAGTAGAAGGACAAGTTGCCATTAGATATTGAGTAGGATACGTTTGATCCTCTGAAATAGTACAAAGGTATTTCAGATTGGCTGGTTATGACCACATTGCTCGAATAAACCTGAAGGCCATCTATGCTCTGGTTGAGCGCCAGGGTGACTGGCAACGGGCCTTTGCACCAGCTCAGGCTGGTTGTGGGCGCTTCATAACCCGAAGAAACATCAAGAGAATAGTTTGGGGACAGGCCTGATGCAGAAATGAGCGCGCCGCCGACCTTGAACTTGAATACCTTGCCGTTGCCGCCGACGCCTCCAAGTATTATATTCTCCCCTCCGTTGCTGTACTCCTTGCCGCCGCTTACATTAAAGACGCCGTTGTTTTCATATTTATTTTGGTAAAGCACCATTATTATTCCCCCGCCGCCTGCCCCGCTCAGGCTGCTCGAGTAACCGGTTTCGTAGTAAACTGAACCGCCTTGGTTGCTTATGGTGCCATTGTTTATGAAATATCTTGCAATGATGAAAAGAGGGTAAACACCGCTTCCTGGGCCGACGCTTGGGGCGATTGAAGCGCTACCCCCTCCTGCACTGCTCAATTCCATTAGATTAAAGGTGTAGTTGGTCAGGCTGCCGGAGACGCTTGAGCCGGGCTTACCAATCATTGCGCTGGTATTGGTACGGTTTATGCCAGAACCTCCCGATCCACCAGGCGCATATGTACTGCCACCAGCATAACCCGGGTTGTAGCTCAGTAGGGAGCCCGCTCCTCCGCCTCCTGATCCGGCAAAGGAACCAAGCACGCTTCCGCCGACGCCCTCCGAGCCTCCGTTATAGAGGGGGTTTTCATGGATGATATCTCCATCCGGGTAATTGGCAAAATAGCTGAAATTCAGGAAGTTTTGGGCCCCAACAATAAAGCTGCCGTTGTTAAGGAACATTATCCCAGGACTCAGGCTCCCATAAAGGTAAACAGCACCATCATTCAGCACGATGCTGGTTGATATACGGCTTGGCACCCTGCTTGGGCTTGGGGAAGGCTGGTTGTTGTTGTAAGGCCCCTGGACCAGGGCACCGCCCTTCTCTATGTATATCCCTTTGCAGGCGGTAATATTGTAGTTGTTTATCACAAGGGTTGTGTTCGCTGGGATGATTAGCCAGTCATTTGTCATTATATTCGAGGAGATATAGGAAGGGGAAAGGGAGTAAGTTATGTTAGCTGGTGAGTTTGGTACATTGCAAGGGGCTTGACCGAAAACGCTTCCCACACCTATGAGAAGCAACCCAAAAACCACAATGCCGGACAAAACAAACCTATCTGCTGCCATAAGTTACCCCTCTGGACACTACAATAAAACACAAAATTAACACAAACAAGATTGAAGTAAGGACGCTGGGTGAGGTGATACTGTAAATTAGATTAAAAGGGATGAACGCAGCGGGCGCGGCTTCTAAAAAAGAGATTATCTCGCGTCGTGCGGCTCCACGCGCCAAGCGATGATCAAAGTTCCATTTTTTTGAATTCATAATGGTATTTTTATAGTATTTACTTATATTTAAGCTTTACTATTTTAATT
>JAJZYL010000152.1 GCA_021798095.1 archaeon
TGGTATTAAAGGGACCCGTATTGTTCTTTTTGGGGGAGTCCATGTATGTTAGAGCCGTATATAATATCAGGTCTTTACAGCTTTCCCCAGGTCCTTAACGTTCCTAACAAACACACTGATATTTAGTTTTCTGATATTAATTTGTCCCATTTCCCCGCTTTTACTTCCTGTATAACTTCCCTAGGATCCTTACCGTCAACTTGGATGCCCATGCTAACACATACACCAAGCACTTCCTTTACCGTTTCTTTGATCCCCATGGCTGTACTATCATTGAGCTTCATATTTGCAACTTTAATCAGACTACTAGCGCTTATATTGCCAGCCCATTGGGTCTTCGGAGTGCCCGAGCCCTTTTGCGCCCCTGCTTCCTTCACTAGTAAGGCTGATGTCGAAGGAAGCTTGACAGTTACGTTGAAAGATTTGTCTTCAGTATTGACTTCAACTGTAACCGGAACTTTCATGCCTTTATACTGTTCAGTAACTTCATTGATCTGTTTTACCACTGAGAGAACGTTTAAACCCAAGGGCCCTAGGGCAGGACCTATTGGGGGTCCTCCATTTGCTTCACCGCCTGGAACTATGAAGTTCAATGATTTCTTTTCACTCAACCAACTATCAACCACTGCAGATCTGTTTCAACCATATTTAACCATGTCGGACTGAAGGGCATACTGCAGCCTATAATTATATATTTGATGAACCTTTAGCCCAAGATATCAATCAGTTCCTTATCCTTACCCTTTTTCGCTATATCCAATGCGGTAGAGCCAGAATTATTCTTAAGCTTTGGATCTGCCCCATTTTCAAGGAGCAGTCTTACTAGATCGGTATGATGACCGTCTACAGCCCACATAAGTGGTGTCCACCCATCATTATCTATCGCATTTACATTCGCGGATTTGGAGATCAATAACTTGGCCGTATCAGGGCTATCATAAAACGCACTTTGAGTTAGTGCAGTGAGTCCATCCTTGTCCGCGGCTTCAATGTCAGCCCCCTTATCCAGTAATAACTTAACTATATCGACTTGATCTTCTGATGCTGCAGAAAGGAGTGGTGTCATTCCATCCTTGTCTGCCGCCTCTATGTTAGCGCCTTTATCTATCAATAGGATAACTGTATCACTATAACCCCTTAAAGCTGCTTCAATCAACGGCGTCCTCCCATCTTCAGAACGAGCCTCTATGTCAGTGCCATCATCCAGAAGTAACTTAACCTTCTTGTTGTTACCTTCCCTTACCGCTGCAAACAGTGATTCAATATCATTTGTGTTCATAATATATCATATCTATATTGACTGGACGTGTTTATAATACTTGTGAATACTTGTATGCTGTAAGTGATAGGTCATATTGGCATAATATTTAAAATACCCTCTTTGTAAAATCGGTAACTATTACTAACTAGTGAACTGATAAGATATTCATAAAGCCTCAAGATGGCGGTTAATAATAACTGGCTTTCAAGGTTGTCATAGCATCATCACTACTTGCTGGCTTTGCTTAGACCTACCTTTTAAAGCCGTGTCCTTAAAAACATGGTCGTTGTTGATTAGCTGGCCAGCATATAACGTTTGTCCTTTCATACCGGACAGCTGGATATTACCTTCTAATCATATCAAACATTTCTAGCCTTGATCGCCATCCATCAGTTTACCGATAACAAATTAAGTGCCTCCAGCCAGCTAGTATTCTGGCTGTTAACGTTACAGTTATTTTAGCCTTATTCAAAATAAAAGAGGTGGATTTGCCCCCAGAAAGTATAGTTATAAGATGGTTTCAGCCACGGGGGGTTATTATATGAGTTCCGACCTTACCCTCTAGGGCCTCTGATAATTGCGATAACTGTGCTATTATGGATTCCTCGCCGCCAGATTCTATGAACCTTATGGAAGCCAGTACCTTGGGGCCCATACTTCCAGCCTTGAAATGGCCCTGATCATAGTATTCCTTCATCTTCTCAACGGTTATGCGCCCGAGTTTCTGTTGCTGTGGCGTATTATAATTAAGGGATGCTGCATCCACATCGGTCAATATTATGAATTTGCTAGCCCCTAGAAGAGTTGCTAGTCTCTGTCCACCGAGGTCTTTGTCTATCACCGCATCAACCCCCTTAGTAACACCATCTATTTCGACTACTGGTATTCCTCCTCCACCGTTTGCTACTACTATAAATCCGGCATCGATAAGCGTCTTGATGGCAAAGCGTTCAGCCACTATCTTGGGATCAGGAGACGGAACAACCCTCCTCCACCCCCTTCCGGCGTCCTCCTTATATACAAAATCCGGGAACTGTTGTTTATATTTATCGGCTTCTTCCTTAGTATAAAATGGCCCAACCGGTTTGCTGGGATTCTTGAATGCAGGATCGTTCTCATCAACTATATCGCGGGTAACTACTGATACTACATACTTGTCTATGTGCCTACTCTTCAGTTCGTTTCTTAGCGCTTGGCAGATCATATAGCCGATCATGCCCTGCGTCTCCGCTCCACAGGCGTCCATGGGATATGGAGACAGATCATATAACTTCTTCCCTGCATCATGTCTCAACATTGTAGAGCCAACTTGCGGACCGTTACCATGAGTTATTACGACTTTATACCCTCTCTCTATCAGATCGGCTATCTTCTTAGAAGTTTGTTTGACGTTATTGTATTGTTCCTCAAAACTGCCCTTTTCACCTTTCTGTTGAAGGGCGTTCCCCCCCAACGCAATTACGATCAAATTTTTCTCGGCCATTTTCTCTTACACTAGCCACATTTTACGCATTTTTAAATATAGCGCTATCGGTAGGCCTTTGCCCAAGCCACATTTTATCGCTATTATGTATGTAGGTTAGTTTTACTGAATTACCTTTTTAATGAATTGTATGCTCAAGCATATAATTATAACTAAAATTTACGTAAGTCAAAATATTGCCTTCAAGCCGACGACCATTCCCATACATTTATTTTCCGATAAGAATAAAAATATCCAATATTTTTGACATAATATGGATACTGGTCTATTTGTAGGGAGATTCCAGCCATTTCACAATGGGCACATGAAAGCTATAGAATACTCCCTTGAACGCTCAGATAGGTTAATTGTCTGTGTAGGTAGTGCGCAGAAGAACCATGAAGCTGATAATCCGTTTAC
>JAJZYL010000153.1 GCA_021798095.1 archaeon
GCTACAAAGGCGTCATTGTACAACTTATTCATGCAGATGACGCCGCATTATAAAGGTGGATAAGTCGTTCTGTATAATACCTGTTAGCATACGGAGTGGCTTTGACTTAGTCATTAGACACAGCAGTGGGATAACAAGATTTATATTCATCATCTCAGCATCGCTAGAAGTTGAAATTATCATTTTTCCATAGACAGGAGGACGAACTTCTGGCCCAGATAGTGGCTTACGCGGAGTTAACTCAGGAGTGTAATTCCGAACTTCTAAAGTTATTGGAGGTCCTTAAATCTGGTGGTGACATACATGATGCCTATCACAGAGTGGATCTATTAGAAACAGAGGCTGACAACGTGCACGAAAGACTAGCAGAATACATAGCAAGCGGTAGCTTCTTTTCATATATAAGAGAGGATTTCCTTCAACTGCTTGAAAAGATCGATTATATCGCAGATTATTCGAAAGATGTTGGCAAAATGTTCGCAGGGTATAACATGGACCACGTTTCAATAGACTTCTTCCTTAATCAATGTAACGCCATTGAATTCTTCTACAGCATCCAGAAGTCTATAAGTGCCTTAATAACAGTTCTCAATCTATTGCATAAATCACCTCCTATGGAAATAATAAGGAGCATTAAGGAGGTTGAAAAATATGAAGAAGACGCTGACAGCAAGAAGGACGTAATCCTCAGGTCCCTTTTTAATTCTTCAGGCAAACTGAAGATCTTGGACATAATAACTTTAAGGGATATCGTTAACATAGCCGATAATATAGCGGATAGTGCTGAAGATAGTTCAGACATAGTCCTTCAGCTGATAGCTAAGGGATATAAATGATGGATTTTGTGATAGTTTTACTGCTGATAGTGCTTCTGATGCTCTTTGGGCTTAATAACGGTGCCCTTTTCGAAGGGGGGCTCGTTGGTAATGGTTCTTTTAAGTACCAAACATCTGCGTTAATTGTTGGCGGTGGTCTCTTGTTGGGCGCTCTCCTCGAAGGGACGAAAACATCAAATTTCGCTCTATCGTTAGGAGGATACCTATCTGGCTATGTAGCAATAATCATCATCCTCATTCAGTTGGCGTTATTTTTTGCCTTTTCATATATCAAGTTGCCGTTGAGTATAACCCAAGCACTCATAGGGGCGTGGGTTGGGGCGCTGATATTTCTCAGGCCAGGGTTCAACGCAAGCCCTATTTACAATCTGGTGTTCTGGTGGACGGTTTCCCCCGTGATCGCCATTCTGGTGAGTGCCATTTTATTTCAATTTCTAAAAAGGATTACATCCAAATGGAGGCTCGCAAAGATCAGTTATTTTAATAGATTCCTATTGCTAATAATAGTTTTTTATACTTCATTTGTGTTGGGGGCCAACAATATCGGTTTTATCAAGGGGGCCTTTGGGATACCTATCTGGTTGCTGGTTGTAATCTCGGTGGCGGCTACCGTTGGTGCAGTGTTCATGAGCAGCGGTTTTACAAAATCCATCGGTGAAGACTTCATTGTGCTGGGGCCTTTGGGCATTATCTCAGCTCTTTTGGGTGGTGCTACAGTGTTACTTATGTTGACACTAATGGGTTATCCAGCATCTCTAACTACCACTACGCTTGGCGGTATGATAGGAGTGGGCCTTGCATCGCGTCCGTCAAGGTTTAAGACCAGCTACTTGGTCATGATTACTGCCAGCTGGGTTTTAGCCGGTTTCCTGGGGTTCGCTATTTCAGGGCTAGTGTTCAAGTTACTATAGGTGGCCGATATATATGATAAAAGACAATAATAAAGTAAAGAGGTTTACTATTGCAGATGAATGCAAAAAGGGAAAAGAGAACTAGATTCATAGCTAGGACGGCTATTTTTGCTGCCCTGTATACAGCTCTGGTCATAGCGTTCTATTCTATAAGCTACCTAGAAGTCCAGTTAAGGCTCGCCAACATATTGATGGGTCTAGTCCCGGTATTCGGGTATCCGGCGATAGCTGGTATAGCGCTCGGCGTACTGATAACTGGGTTTATGAGCCCCTTACGGCTGATAGACGCGGTAAGCGCTCTACCATCATTGGTAGGCCTGTTATTAATATACTTGCTTAGGAAGGTGAGTGTATTCCTAGGATTGACCCTTTACTCCTTAATAATCTCGGTCTGGGTTTCATATATGATTGCCCTAGTTTACAGGACTTCGTTTTTCTATGCTTTTATGTATACATTTATTGGGACATTCATAGCGACAACCATTTTAGGGTACATAGTTTATAAGGCCTATCTAAGGGCCACTAAGCATGTTTAATGAAAGTAACGATGAACGGAAGGCCATAGCCGTGCTATCCGGGGGCCCTGACAGCGTAAGCTATGCAATGATATGGAAACAGCGGGGATATACGATATATCCAATCATATTCGATTATGGTCAAAAGGGGCAGAAGGAGATAACGGCGGCTAAAGATCTGTCTATCAAGTTAGGATTTAAGGAAACCGTAGTAATGCCCCTATCGTTCATGACAGAATTATGGACGGGGACACAGTTAACCGATAAAAAAAGCGAAGTAAGAGGGAGGTATGAACCTTCGGTAGTAGTGCCCCTCAGAAACGGTCTATTTCTTCTATTAGCATCGATTTATGCTCTAAAGGTTGGGGCGACGATAATAGCATATGGTTCCCATTTTGATGATATAACCATCAATAAAGATACTAGGGAGCCCCTTTATCCAGATTGTAGCCCAGCCTTTTCCATGTCATTGGAAGATGCATTGAATTTGGGCCATTTCCCAATTTACAAGAAGAAGTTTGAAATCTGGTCCCCCGCACGTGAATTGATGACCAAGGACGAGTTGCTAAGGAAAGGGTATGATCTTATGGGCGACATGATTTTTGAAACATGGAGTTGCTATAAAGGAGGAAATCAACAGTGTGGAACCTGCGAAAGCTGTTTAAACAGAAGGCGGGCCTTCAGGAAGGTTGGGATAAAAGATAGAACGATTTATAGAGAAAGTTAGGAGTTTGAGGGAATCAGTAAAACTCCGACCTTCACAGTTAGTTCCAAACTTTTTAGTTTAGGATGGTTTTATTGAACGCGGGCCTGAATCCCTCAAGGAACATCAAAATG
>JAJZYL010000007.1 GCA_021798095.1 archaeon
CATTTTGATGTTCCTTGAGGGATTCAGGCCCGCGTTCAATAAAACCATCCTAAACTAAAAAGTTTGGAACTAACTGTGAAGGTCGGAGTTTTACTGATTCCCTCAAACTCCTAACTTTCTCTATAAACATGATAATATTAATTAATACCGATAAGTAGATGCGTGCTTATGGAAACTGATTACGATGTAATAGTAGTAGGCGCTGGGCCATCCGGTGTCAGCGCGGCCAAGTCAGCCGCCGCCTCCGGTGCAAGGACACTACTACTCGAAAAACAACCTACAATAATGGCGTGGAAACCATGTGGGGAGGCTGTTTCAAAGGAGACCTTTGTTACGGCTGGCGTAAACCCAAGACCGGGGCTTGTAGTTCGAGAGGCATACGCCCGGATTTACGCACCTAACAACAAATATGTTGAAGTAAGACAGATAGGCTATAACATAAATAAATCCATGTTGCTTCAGGACATTGCAGCGCTTGCAGCAAAAAACGGTGCCAGCATACATGTTAGAGAAGAGTTCTTAGGGCTCGAAAGGGTCGATAGTATATACAAGTTGAAGACAAACAGGAGGACCTATACTACAATGGTTGTAATAGGGGCTGATGGATACAATTCACAGGTAGCAAAGGTTGTTGGGATAAAGGAAAAATCAGAACCCATACCCACGGTCCAGTATATAATGGCCAATGCAAACATCAAATATCCGAACGTTGTCAGGTTTTATATGGGCAACGCGCTGGCTCCAAAAGGGTATGCGTGGATATTTCCAAGAAGTGACACAATAGCAGAGGTCGGTATAGGCGTACGTGGAGTGGTCGCAAAGGAGTATCTTGATAATTTCGTTAAGGCGCATGAAGATGAATTGGGATCCGCGCAGATAATTGACTATAGAGGGGCGCCTGTCCCAATAGGAGGAATTATCAAGGATGATATTAGGGATGGAGTAATTATGGTAGGTGACGCGGCGGGAACGGTCGTGCCCTTCACCGGAGGAGGGATACACTCGTCTATAGCGGCGGGAATGATAGCTGGTGAGGTCTCTGCAAGGGCCGCTATGGATCACGATACCTCGGCAGCTAGGCTATCAGAGTTTATCTCTAAATTTGAAAATCCATGGGGGAAGAGGATAAGGTTAAGTCTAAAGGCTATGAAGGTATTTGAAACTGTTAGCGATGACGAGTTAAATAAATTGCAGGAAGTCTTGGGGGCGGACGATATACTGGACCTAGCTAATGGTTTTGACTTTTCAAGTGTAGTTAAGAAACTTGTGTCACACCCATTACTTGCGCTTAGCATAGGAAGAAAATTACTGGCTGCATGATCTGCCATACAAGTCCTTTGAAATCGGCATAGCTTTAACTTTTTATAACCTAAGGGAATAGGCTGTACGACTTGAAGCTAAAAGATCTTAATATGCCCGTTATTCAGCTCGCCGTAGACCTTACAGATATGGATCAAATAAATGAACTTTTTTACAAGCTCTGTCCGATACCCGATCGAGTCATCATTGAAGCTGGGACTCCGCTTATCAAGAAGTACGGGATAGATGTAGTCAGGAAACTGAAGGAGATCTCCGGAGGCGCCTTCATCGTAGCAGATCTTAAAACACTTGATGTAGGGAGTTTAGAGGTCACAATAGCAGCTGAAGGGGGGGCTGATGCAGCAGTTGTGGCGGGCCTTGCGCCCCTTGAGACTATTGAATCATTTATAAAAGAATGCAGGAGAAGAGGCCTAGTTTCATTTGTAGATAATTTAGGGAACACTGGATTCGGCCCCGTACTTAAAAAATTAGAAAGCAGCCCAGATGTTCTTGTATTTCACAGAGGGATCGATGAAGAGGATGGTCACCAAGAGAGGGTGATCGAGAAAGTTAGTGGCCCCATGAGGGCCATAGCTGGCGGCCTTACGGCCAATGAAATCACTAGCCTTCCCGGCTTTGATATATATATAGTAGGCAGGTATGTCACAAGTTCGTCAGATCCAAAGGGCGCCACGATGTCGCTCCTTCAGGCGTTGAAAAACCAAAGATAGCGCCTCTCCTGCATATGGACGGTTGGATAATATTCTCACTCATGCAGGTGGAGTGAAGATTTTGCTAAGCTGATAGAGGGATGATGTGCAAAGAGCATATACATAGATCTACAGGAGGCCAATATCCATCGTTATAAACCATGCAATAATATCCAATAGGGTACATATGACGTGCCATATTTCTGGATAAGAGGAAGATAGAAGTCACTCATTCCCAAAAAATAACAATCCAAATGATTATATGTTTAAATTTCAGAGGCGTGCACTGCGGCTGGCGACAGGCTCACGGAACTAATAAGGATAGCAAAATACGTGCTCGGCAAAGTAGGCAATATAAGCAATCTCTACTAGCAATTCCATCGATAACAACTTACTGTTCAGTTAAAGCTACCGCATGCTTTGGATACAGCTCAAATTTATTTAATGAACTTAATCAGAACATAATAACGTTCTTTGACAAAGCGAAATAGAATAAAGGAAATATAGAAAATGTTTAAAAACAGTAGTCGGCCAGATTTATTCATGAGCGATGAAGAAGAAGAACGGATAAAGGCTAAAATGCTTAGAAGTGGATTAGGACAGGTCAAGAATGAAACGCAGCCCACCAGGCCTTCGGCCCCGGTTGTAGTAACGGATACAAACTTCAGTGAATTTATCAAGGTAAACCAAAAGGCAGTAATAGACTGCTGGGCGGAATGGTGTTACCCTTGCAAGATAATTTCACCCGCAGTAGAGCAATTAGCTAAGGAGTATGCCGGACAAGTGGCATTCGGGAAGTTGAACGTGGATGAAAACCAAGCTACGGCATTGGATTATAACGTCATGAGCATACCAACACTACTGGTATTTAAGAACGGCGAACTCGTAGATCGAGTAATCGGCGCAATGCCTAAACAGATGCTAGATCAGAAGCTTAAATCCATACTGAACTAACTAAATTTTTAGATAAAAATTGATGTGACCGGGTTGGTCCTATATTGACGAAGGAACCCATAGTAATGTCATGGAGCGGTGGCAAGGATAGTGCTATGGGGTTATATGAACTGATCAACTCAGGTAAATTTGACGTTAAATTCCTGCTTACTTCAGTTACGCGAGAGTATGATCGCATAAGCATGCATGGCATCAGAACAGAGCTACTGAAAGCGCAAGCATCTCTCATTGGGATCCCACTGGACATAGCATATATTTCTTCTAAATCCTCTAATGAAGAATATGGAAGAATAATGAAGGCGAAGCTGGAAAAATATAAAAGCTATGGCATTTCGAAGGTGGCATTTGGAGATATTTTTCTTCGCGATGTTCGAGAATATAGAGAAAGGATGATGGCTGAGGTTGGAATGTCATGCGAATTTCCACTTTGGGGGAGGGATACAACCGGACTTGCTAGAAGGTTCATAGAGCTGGGATTCGATAGCATAATTTGCACTATAGATCCAAAGGTGATGCCAAGAAATCTTGCCGGGCGCAATTTTTCAGAAGCTCTTTATTCATTCCCTGATGAAGTTGACCCATGTGGAGAAAGGGGGGAATTTCACACATTTGTATACAAGGGGCCTATATTCAAAAAGGCACTTGACGTCAGGGTTGGAGATATAGTCGATAGGGATTCATTTGTTTTCGCTGATGTACTGACAGAAGGCAATGCGGGGAACAACATTAGCCAGAAATCAGATAAATAGTAAATTGGGTGTTCGAGAAATAGGATAACGCGAACTAGATTATATGAACTGGTTTTATGGTTGATTTGATACTGACGCGCAGAATAAGTATTTATTTATGGATAACTAGATGCATGACATGCCGAAGAAGAGTTTCATAAGCAAGGGGGACTACAGAGATTCTGTATTTCTAATGAGGGTCAATCAGGAGTGTCAGAAGCTTGACGGCGTAAAGGCATGCGCCGTGATGATGGGCACAGATGCTAACAAGGATATAGCAAAGGACGCATGGTTGTATACGGATGAGCTTGCTAATGCCGGGCCTAACGACATATTCATAGTAATCGACGCTATTGATGAAGCAAAGTGCGAAACAGCGTTAGCTAAGGCAAAGGACCTGCTAAATGAGGTTGAAAGAGGAGAGTCTGCTGAAGAGATGTCATACCGGACGCTCAGAACGGCTATCGAAAACGAACCGGACAGTAACTTGGTCCTAATTTCAACACCAGGTGAGTATGCTTTTACAGAAGCACTAACAGCCCTTAATAATGATAAGAACGTTATGATATTCAGCAGCGACGTCCCCATTGATGATGAGCTAAAACTAAAGCAGCTCGGGTCAAAAAAAGGGCTTCTTGTTATGGGGCCTGATTGTGGAACAGCAATAATAAACGGTATAGGACTTGGTTTTTCAAATATAGTAAAAAAGGGGCCCATAGGAATAGTTGGTGCTGCAGGGACTGGAATACAAGAGGTAACTTCTTTACTTGATGATGTAGGAATAAGCCAAGCTATCGGGACGGGGAGCCATGACCTATCAGAAAAAATTGGTGGGATCACCATGATAGATGGTATACGCATGCTGGGGGAGGATCAGGAAACAAAGGTTCTAGTCGTAATTTCCAAACCACCATCGCCGGCTGTAACTGGTAAGATTTTGGAGTACTTGAGAAAGGTGGGCAAACCGGCCGTTGTTAATTTTATAGGAGGGAATGTGAGTGATGAAGGAAATATAATAGGCGCCTTAACGCTTGAAGATGCGGCAAAAAAAGCCTTGGCCATCATAACGGGTGCTCAGCCTTCAGCTACAATATTTTCCAAGCCAATGGAAGAGTTGGAAGCGCTTATAACACAAGAAACGAAAAGGTTAAGTGATAAGCAGAAGTACGTACGCGGGCTGTTCTCTGGAGGAACTCTCTGTGCTGAAGCACAGGTGCTATTCAGGAATATGAGTAGACCCGTGCGTTCCAATGTTCCCTTGGAAAAAGACCTTCTAATACAGGCATCAGCAAGAGGGGTGGGCGATACGTTCATCGATATGGGCACCGAAGAGTTCGTACGGGGCATCCCACACCCAATGATCGATTTCAGGTTCAGGAACGAACGCATAATCAGGGAGTCTCAGGAGGACGATGTGGCAGTGATCCTGTTAGACATCGTCTTGGGATTGGGCGCAAATATAAATCCAGCCGGTGAGCTGGCTGATGCAGTAGCCAAGGCTAGGGTTAACGGGAAAAGCATTATCGCTTCCGTCTGTGGAACAGAAAGGGACCCACAATCATTACACTTACAGGTTAGCGCGTTGGAAAGGCTGGGCGTCATTATACTTCCAAGCAATGCCCAGGCGGCACGCCTTGCGGCCCTGGTTGCAAGCCGAGGAGGAGCATGGGGGTATCTGAAATGACCACCAAGCTTTTCAGGCAGGACATCAAGGTAATCAACGTAGGATTAGCCAGGTTCTATGAAGACCTCAAATACCAGAGGGCAAAGGTGACGAAGGTAGATTGGAGGCCTCCAGCTGGCGGAAATTTGAAGCTCATACAACTCCTATCCAAGGCTGAATCAGAAGAGGTAGCTAACGCAAACAAAATAGCTGTCAAGAAGATAGTTACATCTAGTCCAAAGCTGATCGACATCAAAAGGGCTCGGGATGTCATTGGGGTATTAAGGGGCAATATGACGCTCCTGCATTCCGGTCCTCCGATAGAATGGGAAAGGATGTCTGGTCCCACCAAAGGCGGTGTGATTGGTGCTGCCATTTTCGAAGGGTGGGCCAGCGACGCCAGACAGGCTGAGGAGTTGGCAAAATCCGGGCAAATCAGATTCGAAACCTGTCATGATAATTCTGCAGTGGGGCCAATGGCTGGAATAATATCCCCTTCTATGTCAGTATACGTAGTAAAGAATGAAGAAAACGGCAACATCGCTTTTAGCAATCTAAATGAAGGTGTAGGTAGGGTTTTACGGTATGGGGCCTATGACGAGGAGGTCCAAACAAGGCTAAAATTCATGGAGGATGTGCTATCTCCATTGTTGAAGGCAGCGCTTATAATAACGGGACCATTGGACTTGAAAAACATAATGGCGCAATCCCTGCAGATGGGCGATGAGCTTCATACAAGGAATGTAGCCAGCTCCTTGTTGTTACTGAAGGAACTGGGCCCAAGCATGGTTAATACCGACTTTAGTAAGTCTGACATATCCGCTTCAATAGACTTCATCGTAAAGAATCAGTTATTCTTTTTAAATATAGCCATGGCGGCTGGAAAGTCAATTATGGATGCAGCTAACGGAATAAGGGCCAGTTCAGTAATAACCGCGTTGACAAGGAACGGCACGGATTTTG
This sequence comes from archaeon, assembly GCA_021798095.1. Taxonomy (GTDB): domain Archaea; phylum Thermoproteota; class Nitrososphaeria; order Conexivisphaerales; family UBA164; genus JAJZYL01. The sequence goes on from JAJZYL010000007.1 coordinate 6,318, forward strand.
GCGTTCGTGTAAGCGCGCTTAAAGACAAATGGTTCACAGCTCCAGCACCAATTCCAAAAACACTCTTCTTCCCGGGTTACAAGGAGGAGGACGCTAATCCAGATATAGGAGATAGTGCGATAATGGAGACCAATGGGTTCGGGGCTTTTGCTTCGGCCGCGTCCCCGGCTGTTGTGCAAGTTGTGGGTGGGGATGTGAAGGAAGCGTTAAGGAATACCATCAAGATGTCGGAAATATGTTTGATAAAGGATAAGAGTTTTCCAATACCTCAGAACAACTTTGAAGGGATACCTAGGGCTATAGACCTAAGGCGGATAATTGAAACAGGAACGGCACCCATCATAAACACTGGTGTAGCAAATAAAAAGCCCGGCATGGGGACGGTCGGGTTCGGAATATTGGATGCTCCAATGGGGGCATTCATAAGGGCGTTCGAGGAATATGCTTCCACGCTATGAAACGCTAAACTTTTAAGAAGCAAGTTCAGTGAACGAACATGGACGATGATATACTGAGCTTTAATGCAATCGAGAAGCTTGCAAAATACATAGAAGATCAGAAGAACGGCCTGGCACCAGAAATTCTTAGCGAGTGGTATAACATTATAGGTGATGATTTTAGAAGCACAGCTCCAGAAGAGCTTAAGGATACATTTAAGGTAACGCAAGATCCAATATTACCTCAAAAATTCAAAATCGAAATCTCACGTCGAGCCGTTCAATATCTGATAAGGTCCATAGAAAGAAATTTGCCAAAGATGCCATATGCTACCTATGGCTATTTTCATGATGTGATCATACCCGAAATTCAAAAGAAATACGCTCTTGCAGCAGATAAGGGCGGGAATTGATAAAGGATAATCTGGCTGGTTATTTACAGGCCATTACGCTAATTGGAAACAGGTATCAAGCAAGCTTATATATCTAAACCATCAAATTAGTCTCAAATCATCCTATAACAGCTTTCCCAGCCTGATGAACCCACCCATCTTCTGCCGCTCTATTTATAAATTGGATGCGCAGGGGGATATACATATGCCTACAGTGTTCGATGTCAAGTCGGATCTATTACTCAAGAGAGCGTCTGATTATTTTAAACAATCTACGATCTTGCAACCTATGCCATATTTGCAATATGTCAAGAGTGGCTCCCATACAACCCATCAACCCATTAATCAGGATTGGTGGTACATAAGGGCTGCGTCCTTGTTAAGGAAAGTTTACACCAAAGGGCCTATAAGCCTTAAGGAGCTTGAGAAAGAATACGGAGGAAGAAAGAGGATTGGTTATAGGATAGCTCATCATAGGGATGCCGGCTCTTCAATAATAAGAAAGCTGTTGATCCAGTTACAGGCCGCCAACCTTGTAACGAAGACCCCTAAGGGCAGGATAATAACCCCTGAAGGGAGGAGCTTGATGGATAAATTAAGCGCGCAGGTATTTGAAGAAATGAAAAAGGAAGACGAATCACTGAAGAAGTTTGAGATATAACAAATGGGGGTGTAAATGGTTTGGAGGACCAAAACAGGGAAAAGGAAGCCGAAGTAAAGGCTCAGTACCTTAAGCAATATATGACATCGGAAGCTAGGTATAGGCTGAATAATCTAAAGATGGTTAGGGCCGATCTGGCAACTACAATAGAAAACAGGATAGTCCAGCTTGCCATTAATGGTGAATTGAAGCATCCAGTTACAGACGAAGAGCTTAAAAGCCTCCTTATGAGAATGCAGGAGGGGAAAAGGGACTTTAAGATCTATTATTAGTAGTTATGGTTGTTTGATATGGGAAGCATAAAGACCGGTGGGGAAAAAAAGAAGCTCTTAAAAAGAACGAGGCAGGCAAATCCGCCTCCAGCGTGGGTTACCGTAAGGACTAAACGAAGGATGGTAAGCAATAGGACCAGACGTAACTGGCGATCCAGGAAGTTGAAGATGTAAAGAGGGAAGTAGATTGTCACAGGAAAATACCATAGAAAAAATTGAGGCAACAAATATCAAACCAGAGGAGAAAAAGCCGGAATTACTAACTGAGCGACCGGGAGATATTATGAGCATCCCATTGTCATTCATATATGGTGTCCCACCAAAGAAACGTGCTGATAGAAGCGTAAGTTATGTCCGAGATTACATAAAAAGAAGGTATAAGGTTGAGAAAGTGATAATATCGCTGGCGCTAAATGAAGGGCTCTGGGCGCGAGGATGCAGATCGCACCTTAGGCGCATAAAAGTTCAAGCTATATATGATGAAGAAAATAAGCGCGTCAAGGTAGGGCTTCCTGGGGAAGAGCTGAAGCTGGAATAAATCAAGTTGACGATATTCCTTTACGATGTATACAGGACCCCAAATATAGGGATATTCATGAAATCATCCGAGAACTTCTTACTAATTCCGATGGGTTATTCACCTTCGAAATCGCAGAAAATGGCCGAGTGTCTGGGTCTAAAACCAATTAATACGAGCATGAGCGGCACGAGGCTATTAGGGCCACTTATAGCAATGAATAGTAACGGCATACTTGTATCAGGGCTAGCAGATGAAATAGAGCTGGAACTGTTAAGGAAAGCGACCGGGCTGGCCGTAGAGAGGTTTTCCTCACCCTTCACAGCTACAGGGAATCTTTTTCTTGTAAACGACAGAGGTGCACTTGCGTCATCGATGCTTGGAGAAAAGGAAATAAACCAGGCAAAAAGGGTATTCGGCGTACGAGTTATAAGAGGCAACATCGCAGGTTATCATCAGGTGGGGTCAGTAGGATATGCCACTAACCGAGGAGTACTAATCCATCCAAACGCTTCAAAGAGCGATATCGAAACTGTAGCTAGCGCACTAGAATCCGACGTAGAAGTGGGTTCGGTAAATGGTGGTGTTCCATTTGTATCTTCTGGTATTATTGGTAAGGTTGGTAATGTAATTGTTGGAAGAGGAACAATGGGGCCCGAATTATTCATAATCGGCAAAGTTTTTAAAGCAAATTAGGTGATAAGTGGCGATAAGTCTTGTCGGAACAGGAAAAGATTCAGACAATGGTGGCCCAGATTAATATACTTGAGTCATACGAGCAGGCACTTGCATCTAGGATATCAATACTCTCTCAGGCTATGATTGAAGGAAGCATGGCGCTGGAGGCTGTACAGTCACTACCGGAAAGCGGAACCGCCGAATTAGTGATCCCGATAGGAGGCGGTCTGAGCCTTCCTGTGACATCATCTGCGGACAAGAAGATAATGGTAAGGGTTGGAGATGGTGTAACCGCCGAGAGGAGTAAGGACGAATCCATTGAATTCCTGAACAAGAGGCTTGCCGAATTCCAAAAGGGGCTTATCGAAACGCAGAAGAGCCAGTCTCAGGTTGAGAACAGTCTAGCACAACTTAGGGATGAGCTCAACAAGATGGCCTCAAAGCAAAATGTTTGATAAATTACGAACAAGCCTGAACAGGCTTCGAATCACTATAACCGGTCGTGAATTAACTGCATCAGATATAGACAGGACATTCGATGAAATAGAAACCGATCTTCTAGGTAGCGACATGTCGATTGACGTAATTGAATTTCTTAAAAATGACCTTAAATTGAGGTTGATCAAGTCAGAGAGTCGAGGTGACAAGCGACAGTACGTGGTTGACTCCCTTAGGTCGTCCATAATGACCATATTTGATTCCATACCACCAGTTGACCTTCATTCGTTAATGGGTTCTTACAGGCCATTTGTAATAACCTTATTGGGAATAAACGGTACCGGAAAGACGACCACCTTGGCCAAACTGGCTTACAAGTTCAAACATGAGGGCTTGAAGGTGGTAGTGGCTGCTGCTGATACATACAGAGCTGGGGCTATAGAACAACTGACAAGCCATACTGAAAAACTAGGGGTTAAACTGATAACCCAGCCATATGGCACCGACGCCGCGGCGTTGTCCAGGGATGCCGTGAGTTTCGCTAGGTCTAACCTCTACGATGTAGTGCTGTTGGATACGGCTGGCCGTATGCAGACCAACCTTAATCTACTTCAGGAATTAGAGAAGATAGTAAGGGTATCCAAATCTAACTTTAGTATATTTATTGCTGACGCATTGGCGGGAAACGATATGCTGAGTGAGGCGACCACGTTTATGGGAAGGCCAGGGTTCGACGGTTCAATAGTCACAAAGGTTGATGCAGACGCCAAAGGTGGATCACTGGTAAATCTGGCTTGGATAACAAAGAAGCCAATTTTATATTTGGGTACTGGGCAGAATTATGGCGATTTGGTTCAATTTAACCCGGCTTGGATAATGAGTAGGTTATTTTAGATCATCGATCATATCCGTCAAGATTGCCTTTTGCACATGCAACTTGTTTTCTGCTTGGTCAAACACTATCGAACGCGGGCCGTACACCGCTTCTTTGGTAGTCTCCTCTCCATAATGAGCGGGAAGGCAATGCATGAATAACGCCTTTTTTGGGGCTTTATCCAACAGCTTGGTATTGACCTGATATGTCGGAAGAAACGCTCTAAGCCTTTCTTCCCTTTGTTTTTCATCGCCCATGCTAACAAAGACGTCTGAATATACTACATCAGCTCCCTTCACAGCGGCTGCTGGCGATTCCGCCATTTTCAGAGAACCTCTCTGTATTTCTTCAGCGCGGTCAACTATTGCCTTTCTTGGCATATAGCCTTTCGGTGAGGCAAGAATCACCCTAGCGCCCATTATCGCAGCACCCAACACTAGAGAATTGAATACATTATTCGGATCACCAACATATGCTATATTTACTCCATCTATTCTGCCAAGCTTTTCATTGATGGTAAACAGGTCGGAAAGGCCCTGGCACGGATGCTCTATATCCGATAACGCATTTACAACAGGTTTTTCCATAGCTAATGCAAGCTTGATCAAATCTTCATGTTTGTAAACCCTTGCTACCACAATATCAATATACCGATCTAAAGTGTGTGCGGTATCCTCAATTGATTCTCCCCGAGACAGTTGAGAGCTAGAGCTATCCATATATATTGGGTGCCCACTTAACTGGTTAACTCCCACTTCGAAGCTCACTCTTGTCCTAGTGGATGGCTTTTCGAACAGTAATAGGATATTTCGATCACGTAGAGCGCCGCCTATTGGCCTCTTTTTAAGGTTAGTAGCAAGATTCCACAATTTAACTACTTGCTCCTTTTTAACATCGGTCACGGATAGAAAATCGCGCATTGTTTTTAGGTATAAATTTTAATATATTAAAAACATATCGAATTATATGGATTGGGTCGGATAATATTACACATCATATATCGATCTTTAACCTAACGTATTTGTTCTACTTGAAATATTTTTCCCTATATTTTTGGGCATAGTGGCTCGCCTTTTCCAGTGGCATATTAATAAGCCCAAAAATGAACCCAACTTCACCATAATTATTTATCCATCTGACCATTTCGTTCATCACTTCTTTTCTATAGGCTTTATAAGCCCCCTTTTCGGTCTTATCAACTACGACCGATGCCATGTAATTTCCACTAAATTCACGGTGCATCCAGACATAGATATATTTATTATCTATGTCTTCATCATTGATGTCAGTCTCTACTATAATTGGATCGCCATTTAACAGATTTATTTCCAATTTGACCACCTTATCTTCTTTCCTCACTATCACTATGGAGTCATCTTTTGCCTTCTTCAGTATTGAAAAGCTTGGGACAACAGAAGCTTCGAAGATCATTGAGGCGAACTCGAGAAAGCTTTTCGGGATCTTTACCGAAGCGTGCTCAAACTTGACCAAGCCGTTTTCTGTTATTTGCACGAACCTTCCAACCGGTTCCTTAAACCCACTCATGTAGTCATCTGGATAACTGTCTATGATCATCAGCGGCACGCCAGATAGCGCATCCTTCACATAATTATAAGACTCGTCGATAGCCCGGAGCTTTCTAAGCCAGCCGTTGGTATCGGCGGACGTGTATCCTTCAACCTTCTTCTTGACGCTGCTTAACATTATGTGGTTCTCAACTACCGCCTTTTTTACATCATAGGTTTTGGAAAGCCCTTTTAGAAGCGATTTGACCCTTATCTTGGAGACGTTGAGAGGAAGATACCCTTCCTTAATTAGAGAGTTCTTATCATCGACCACCATATAGTGGAAGAGGGTATTCTCCCTTAATCCCCAATTGATTATAAGAGTCTTCCCTGTCATGGATAGCCATCTGATACTGATCTATTTAAGTCAAGTGATCATTCCAGTTACTTCATACAATTTAGGTCAATGGCTAAATTTATATATGTTGAACGTTACGAAACACCACCTCTTGATCGCAGGAGAATGCCGCTAATGGTTAAATACCACTGTTTTATAGGCACACTAGATGCCAAAGGTAGTTAAAGTAAAGGACAAGTGGAAGGCCAAAACCTGGCTTAGTGTATTTTCGGCGTCAGTCTTTGGAAATATTCCTATAGCCTCGATACCGGTCAATGAGCCAGGCAATGCTGTTGGTAGGGTCGTTTCCTCTTCTCTGTACGATCTATTCAAGGACGATCCAGCAAACAATAATATCAAACTGTATTTTCAAATAGATAAGGTTGAAGGCGATAAGGCCTTTACCCACGTAAAGAGGATAGAATACGTCCATGAGTTTCTTAGAGGATTGATCAGACGCGGGTCGTCCATAGTAGAGTTGATCAAGGATTACCGTACAGTGGACGACGTAAAGGTGCGCATATACGTTAATGTTTTCACACAGAAGACCATAAACACCTCAAAGAAGCACGATATAAGGAAGGGAGTCGATCTGGCACTATCATCTAAGGTTCCCTCCATCAGCTTTGATCAATTGGTCCAGATAGCCATTACCGGGAAACTTGCTGAGTCGATCGGGGAAAACATCAAGAAAATAGAGAGGATAAAGCATGTAGGCATAGGCAAGCTAAAGGTGCTGGGAGCGTTACCAGCTATGGAAGATCTCAACAAGGCTACTCCATCTACGCAACAACCAACAACCGGCGAGCCCATATCAAGCTCACCAACAACATCTCCTAGTGAAACTTCTTCAAGTACCCAGCAAGAGAAGTAAACGATTTTCCCCTGTGGGAGATAGTAGATTTTTCTATCACGGTCATTTCAGCCATCGTCCTTTTAGCTCCATCAGGTATGAAAATTGGGTCATAACCAAATCCAAGGTCACCTTTTTTAGCAAATGATATTGTTCCTTCTGCTATGCCCGTAAAGATCATGAATCGGCCGGCCAAATGAAGTGCTACAGCCGATTTAAATCGAGCTCGCCTATCATCTTCGATAAGCTTCAGTACGCGTTTAAGGCCAAGCTTGATTAATACATATGATGAATAAGGACCAGGGAATCCATTCAGGCAGTCTATGAATAAACCATCATCTTCAATAATAAAGGGTGATGACTCGTAAATGGCAGCCGCTTTCGCTGCCTCAAGTGCCACCGTTTCTACATCATCGCTCTGGACTTCCATCTTTTCAGTTTTTCTCCACACCAGTTTGATTCCAAACATGTTCATTATAAACGAAGCCTCATTATATTTCCCCTCATTAGAAGTTAAAAATAGCAGTTCATTCGGTGCGTCATTATGTTGTATCATTGTACCTGCTCATGCGTTAAGTGAGCGGTTTTATTAGTGTTTTTAACTTTATAATATTTAGATGCAATTATTTACATGTGTTAACTTCTGTGTGTGTTATTACATATTTGAGGGCTAAGCTTTAAGAGCTTCACTTACGAAAGATATCTGTGATTCTGTATTCAGGAGGAGGGTCGATATAATTTGGGGAGCAAATCTACGGATGAAATTAATCAGATTAAGGTAAAACAAACGTCACTAGGATGGTATGATAAGCTGACAACATCACCTATCAATCTTCTGATATTTGTAGTCTCTTGGGCCACCATCCTCCTTGTGATCAGCCCCCTAGTTGGAATACCATGGTCCCAGCTGGGTGATTTTAATTTCAGGACATTAATGTACTATCATGCAATAATGTTACCCACGGTGGGCGTGCTTATCTGCCTGGTTTCACTTGTAATGAATGTAGGGGGAGAAGTGAGTAAACTTCTACGTTATAGTTTAATTCCAGCAATTGTCCTAGCTGGCTTGGGATCATTCTTTATTTTTTCAATAACGGATACAATACCGGTGTGGATGCAGATAGTGGGAATGCTGGTGCTTGATGAAATGGCAATAGCATTGATTTGGGGTTTAATGATGCTACCTCGGAAGCTTGGGGTGGCATATAGGGCCATGAATCTGAGTTATTGGGCCATTACTCTATTTGTAATATTAGCATTTTTGGCAGCTATTTTTGGCCATGCCAGTGGAGTAGGTGTTGATTGGGGTTGGGGATGGATCCCTGGCATTTTAACTTACCTTACATCGCAAGGCCTTACCGGCACCAGCTTCACAGCTAACCTAATAACAAGCCATTCCCATGAAATGCTCCCAAGTGTGATGGGAGGGACAGTGGTCCTAACAATGGTATGGTTCGGTTATGATAAAAAACTTGAGGGAGGTTATAAAACGGCGGCGGATATAGGGCTCGCCATTATGATCTTCGGAGGACTAGTCTACACTATTCTTTACGTATGGAGTGGTCTTACTGGCTGGCCTATTCCCACAATCCTTACAGGAGGCCCAGGTGGGGTCAACGGATTGGCGCTGGATGATTTATCAACAGGTTTCGTAGCGCTAGGTTCACTAATAGCCATAGCGCCTCTTGCTACCATCGGAATCGAAGGTATCGGCACTTCTATACGAAGTTCGATCAGAGACCCTTTAAGGATCTCTATATTTCTAAGCTGGATATTAGCTATTATATCTATAGCTGGAGTTGGGTACCCTATTGAGTTCAATGAAGTTTTTTACGGGGCAGGCGTACCCCCGGCGGCCGGCTATCTGAATGATCTGGCATTCACGAGGGCCCATTTACTGAGCGGATTCTTCATTTTTGTGATATTGGCTGCATTTCTGCTTGCGCTTGATATTTTCTACAGAAAATCAGGGTCCAAACTTCATCTAACTTTGGCTCCAGCCCTAGCTATCGCGGGGATGTTAATTACAGTAACTGGAGAGGCGGTATGGGTCATAACCCTGAACATGATAATATTCTTCGTTGGGTGGGGTATCTGCATATTGAGCATAGCGTCTATAGCCTATTACCTGTTCGTCTTAAGAAGGTCGGCAGCAAGTCAAATCGAATGGGGATGACGAAAGTTAGCAAAAGGTAAATAATTGACTGGATATATTACCCTAAACTTGAAAAACATATTCGGCATATTTAAGCCTGCCCAAACGGCCATGCTAATATTTACTGCGGTGATCGGATATCTTACACCGCACGCCTTCCCGTTCTCTGTTTACACCCTGTTGTATATTATAATCATAGAAATGCTTGCGATTTCTGGGACGACATCTATCAATATGTATTTAGACCGAGACCTGGATGCAATTATGGAAAGGACGAAAAACAGGCCAATTCCATCTATGGCTATATCATCAGGGGCATCAAGACTGATAGGATATTCTCTGCTAACAGTTAGCATTGTGGCATCAATTATCATTATCTCGTATTTTTTTGCACTGACCGTTTTCTTAGGCTATTTCTTTGATATAATAATTTATACCATACTTCTTAAACGCAGAACATCTTTAAACATAATTTTTGGTGGAGTAGCAGGTGGAATGCCTATTCTTGGAGGCTGGGTAGCAAGGACGGGAGGATTTTCTACAGTAGGTTTTTTATTATTTGCGCTAATCCTCACATGGATACCCCTACACACCTGGGTTATATCATCAATTAACCAAGGGGATTACCGGGCTGCTAGGATTCCCAATGTACCTTCTGTGACTTCCCCTGGTACATTATTTTTGTACCTTTTCTTCGCCTTAATCGCCTTTTTATTCATTTCAGCAGAAATCTACTTTCTGGGGTTTACTACCTACCTGACGCCTTTAATAACATCTGTCTTTACTACGATAATAATCTACTGGAGCTATAAGGCCTTCTTACGAGATGATATAATAGCACTAAGAAGGGTAAGGGTCATAACTAGCCCCATGTTGGGCATAGTGTTATTAGTATTGTTGATAAGATAACATTCAAATCGTCTGCATAATGGTTAAATATACACTTACTCGATGTTCGACGTTGATTCAGGTCTCCGATCTTAAAAGGTATATTAGGGACATACCAGATTATCCAGTGAAGGGTGTAATTTTTAGGGACCTCACACCCATGTTCAAGGATCCATTAATATTCTCAGCAGTTATAGATGACCTCTACATGAAGTTGCGTGAATTCAAACTCGATAAGGTAGCCGGGGTGGAGGCGAGGGGATTTATAGTTGGCAGTCCCCTTGCAATCAAGCTAGGTATAGGATTCATACCTTTAAGAAAGGCTGGCAAACTTCCCTGGTCAAAAAAGAAGATAACTTACGACTTGGAATATGGTCAGGAGTCCTTGGAAGTACATACGGACGCAATTAAAAGGGGAGAACGAATTGCAATAGTTGACGACCTTCTAGCTACAGGAGGGACTGCCGCCGCCGCCGCTAAGCTTTTGGAATCCATCGGAGGAAGAACAGAGGTCATCGCGTTTGTAGTATCCTTGAATTACTTAAAGGGTAAGGAAAAGCTATCCAAATACCGGGTAATTACTTTAGTGGATTATGATTAACTTGTGTTAGGAGAAACTTAACCCTATTCTCTCCATCTATTTCATTAATTAGATAATCATATACGGCTGTGGGGACAAGCTGTTTCCATCGTTCTCCTTTAGCCATCTTACTTCGAATCACCGTAGCCATAAGTTCTTCTCGATCTATGAGGGGTACATTTATTATTTTATGCGAAGACTCCCTGACAAGTAGCTCGGTCATCGGATCGTTTGAAAACACATCATTAAATTGAGGAAGATACGATTCTAGATGGGCTAACCACAGTTCGTGATTTTGTACATCGTCAACCGCGGTTATAAGTACAGGCTTTTTCAGGTTTCCATGAGCCAACGCGCGCCAGACCATCTCGATCCTCTCCCCCGCCGTAAACGGATTATCAACTTCATGGTTCTTCTGCGCACTACCTACACAGACAATTAACCTATCTGAGCGTTCAAGGGAGTATTCTATAGCTTTCATGTGCCCATTGTGAAATGGCTGGAATCTCCCTACAAATAGACCAGTATTCATATTATATCAAAAATATTGGATATTTTTATTCTTATCGGAAAATAAATGTATGGGAATGGTCGTCGGCTTGAAGGCAATATTTTGACTTACATAAATTTTAGTTATAATTATATGCTTGAGTGCTGTGTCGAATATCTGACCATTTTGTAAAAATAATTTGTCATAGCAATACATCTGGTAAATAATCATTACTTATATCATGCCTGAAATCCGCAGATGGGGAAAGAAGTATGTAGATAAAAGGGA
>JAJZYL010000154.1 GCA_021798095.1 archaeon
ATCAGTTCGATTACCCTAGCTTTGGCCGAGCGCCCCTTAATCGCTACTTCGAAGTCGGAGCGGGCTAAGGGCTTCAGATGAACCGTATTTATAACTCCAGGAGGTGGGCTTATCTGTCTGATCTGCGCGGTTAGCACTTCATTCTCAGCTACAATCACCCCATTAGTAATTACATATTTGGGCCTCGGGTCTGCTATTTCTTCAAAGAGCACAGCGTCAGCCATTCTGAACGGAGCTATAGCCCCAAGCAGATTTGAAACACCGTAATGAGTTGCTGGATTGATGGTGGCCAATTGGATAGCAGTTACCGGGTTCAATCCCTCTTCAATAGCTCTCTTTATTACATAATTTATATGCCCCTGTTCGATCAGGGACGGAGGATCACGGTCATCCGTACAGAGGGCAAAGTTACGGCTGTCCATTCCTCCTTCGGTGATCGCCTTTATCACTTCCTTTAGATTAAGTTCGGATGAGCCTTCCCGCACATATACCATCATACCCCTCCTTACCTTTTCCATAGCCTCTTCCTTGGTGGAGGACTCGTGATCGGTACTGACGCCAGCTGCAATATAAGCCGAAAGGTCTTTCCCACTTAGCTGGGGGGCGTGCCCTTCTATAACTTTCCCACTTCTCAACGTTTGCGTGATCTCACCCAACATCCTGCCGTCCAGGTTTATGACCCCCTCATAGTTCATCACTTCGCCGAGGCCTGCCACTCCATCAAGTCCTATCGTGCTCCTGATTTCTTTTTCACCAATAGCCGCCCCATTTGTTTCAAATGGCGGATTTGCCGGGACACAGGATGCTTCGAGCATATAAATCCTCATGGGCAAAACGCTTGCGGCTTCGAGAAAATAGCGGAGACCTGTTAAACCGCTTACGTTTTCTATTTCATGAGGATCAGCGAAGACGGTAGTGCTACCGATGGGCAGTACGGCCCTAACGAACTGGTCTGGTGTCAGCATGGTGGATTCTATGTGCATATGCCCGTCGATGAAACCGGGTGCAAGGTAGAGGCCATCGGCTTCTATTACCCTTGTATTATCTCCAATGGAATCATTAGCATTCCCCACAAGAGCTATCCTATCACCCTGAAAGGCTACGTCTACCCCCTTTTCAATTTCAGATGTTAACACATTTACCAGCTTTGCCTTTTTGATTACGAGGGACGCCTTTCTCCTTCCCATGGCGGTGTCGATCAATTCCCTTATAACAGCCGGTTCATACCCTTTGACCCACATTAAGGCCGCTGTGAATAGCTATCTTTTATATTTTACGCACGTTATCATTAATTTCCCTGTTGTCATTGAAGGGCTTCGAATATCTTGTCGTATGTGTTCAGAAGTAGTTCCGGCATAACCTTTGTGCTTGCAGTAACCGGCATAAAATTTGTATCACCGGTCCAGCGTGGTACAAGGTGAAAATGTATATGTTCAAAACCGGCCCCTGCAACCTCCCCTTCGTTTAAACCCATGTTATACCCATGTGGATGCATAACTTTATCCAGGGCATACTTTGCAAGTTTCAGCATCTGGAATATCTCGTATATTTCCCCTGCAGTTAACTCATCAAAGTCATTGATATGCCTGTAAGGAGCTACCATCACGTGCCCATTGTTATAGGGATATCTGTTCATCATCAGCATGGAGACCTTCCCCCTTTTAATGAGCAAATTTTCCCTGTCATCGCTCTGATCCTTCATATTGCAAAAGATGCAAGTATCCTTATTTTCCTTACTCACAAATTGCATCCTCCATGGTGCCCACAGTACGTCCACTTTTCACCACCACTTTATGAACGGTAAAGCGGGGTTATTTATCGGTTTCGTGGGTGGACAAATACAGGCCGTCCTCAAAGATCTCATCATCCAAGGCCCTCGAGCTTTTTTTGCAACCTAATATATAGTTCTTTTCTGTTAAGTTGGGTGGATACCTTAAGCATTTGACCCATCAGATAATCAAGACGCTTCTTCCCCTCTAGGTTACCTATATTCTTGATTTCCTTTTCAAGCATTTCGTCGATCAATGAGTCGATATCGACTTCCGGTTTGTATTCTTCGGCCCTTACCGGGATTCCACTTAACCAGGAGTAAGCGGCACTGATGAATCTGCTTCTATCACCGTCCGTTATATAGGCGCGGATAATCTTTTCGAGGCTACCAATATCCCCCGACAGGGAAGGATTATTATGTTTTTTGACGACAAATGCGAATTCGTTTGCCAATACATTACCTATCTTGTTAGCGTCCGTCTTACTGGCCTCTGTTATGGACGTAAGTAACGTGTATAAGGCGGGATCACCGGCCAGCCTTTTCGCAGCCTCTTCGCCGATGCCGTACTTAGCGCATATCCTATATCGGTCTTCAAATGAGCCGCGCATATTTAAGGCTATATTTTTTATTACAGCCTGATTCAGGCTCACAGGTGGGAGATCCTCTTCGGGCATATATCTGTATTCAGCTTCTACTTCCTTGGACCTTGAGGAAATCGTTATTCTCCTCCTCTCATCCCAGCTCCTGGTTTCCCTCCTTATCTTGACCCCCCTTATTGCCATGTTCCGTTGCCTTACGGACTCGTACCTAAGCGCCTTTTCAACTTCTGTTGCCCCGCTTATATTCTTTACTTCAACCCTTTCACCGCCAGCATACGAAATATTGGCGTCACATCTTACTGATCCTTCATATTCGCTAACGCTGATGCCTATTTCATCAAGATTCTTCTGCAAGAGTTCGAGAAACTCCCTGGCTTCTCCAGGGTCGGTGAAATCGGGGGAGGTTACTATTTCAACTAGGGCTATTCCTGACCTGTTGTAATCTACCAGTGAAAACCGTGACTCGCCTCGTCCGCCTTCATAGTAAATTCGTCCTGGGTCCTCTTCCATATGGATCCTTTCGATCCTTATCATCTTTCCCTTCTTGAGAGTATAGTGACCGTCGTGAGCTAGCGGAACGCCTCCAGCCTTATCGTACTGAGTTATTTGGAAGTTTTTAGGGAGGTCAGGGTAGAAGTAGCTTTTCCTGAAGAAATATGAAGCCGTGCTGGGCTCTGCGTGCAAGGCTACGGCTATCTTA
>JAJZYL010000155.1 GCA_021798095.1 archaeon
ATGGAACTCCATTACGGGCGAAGGGGAGACCAGCAACAGGCTCCAAGGCCTTAGCTGAGGAGTAGCTGACTGACGCCCAACGCTCGCTTAATATTTAGGATTCTTCAATAGCTTCCATGGGGTTATTTCACCTGCCGCGCGACTGCTTAGTTAAGCTATTAAAATGGTATTGTGCATTAACCATTTAGTGTAGTAGAACCAGTATCATGAACACCTGTTAAACGCTTCTCTATCCTGGTCTTATATATGGCGTATGATGATATCCATGTTACTATAAAGGTCGCTATTATTATGAACCCAAGGTCACCCCACCCTACCCCACTTATTGTAGCCATGGACAACCAGAAGGGCCCTCCCAGGTTGAATTCGCCCTGAATCAGCCCGAGGAGCTCTAGGGTTCCTACAATAAATGAAATCATTATTGATATAATTGTCATAGTCAGGTTGTACCATATCTTCTTTAGTGGATGCCCGAAAAAGGCCCACCCATAGGCGCCATTCATGAAAAAGCCGTCGGAGGTATCCACTAGTGTCATACCGGCAGTGAACAAAAATGGGAATACCAACATGGTCCATAGGGGTATCTTTAAAAAGATGCCCGCCGCCGCGGCCGTTATTGCTAGTAACGCGGTTTCGCTTGCAGTATCAAATCCCAATCCAAACAGGAACCCTATTGGATACATATAATATTGTTCGTTGACTATTTTGAACAATCTGCTGAAATATCTGGACATAAAACCCCTTTTGATGAGCGCGTCATTTAACCTGTCTTCATCCATTTTGCCCTCCCTTGCCGATTTATATATCTTATAAATAGTAAAAAATATAGCAAGATTAAGGGCGCCTATAATATAAAGGAACCCGCCGCTAACTAATGTGCCTATTATTGTGCCTATGGATTCCAGCGACGGCAAATCTGAAGCTATAGTTCTAACGGCTATTATAAGCGCTATAGCTAACAATATCACTACAGTGGAATGCCCTAGAGAGAAAAAAAACCCCGTAAAATTGCTTGCCTTTTTCTCTTGGACTAATTTACGTGTTGAATTATCTATAGCTGCTAAATGGTCCGCATCAAACGCGTGCCTTAACCCAAAAGTATAGGCCAATACGCCCAGAGAAAAGAACGTCCCGACCACACCAACCTTAGCGGTTATGTTGATTGATCCAGTAGCAGTTGATAGATTGATTAGCCAGTAGAATAGGGCCACAGTTATTATAGCTTCGAAGATATAGAAAATAACGAACTTACGGGAAATATAACGGATCATAACACATACTTAGCAATTAGTGTTATTTAAATATATATTTTAATATGTTGTATTTGATAACTATCATCAACGATAAATGTGAAGCCAAGATGGTATATGAATAAGTAGTGCAGCTACGATGATGTTTAAAATGCCCTGGCACCGCCCGTCTAGACGTACATCTTGTATTCTGATCACCTGGAAGTGTCAAGGACACCCCTTACCCCATCATCCTCCCAAAGGTGAAGCTAGCCCTGTCCGCGTGACTGGTCTTACCCTCTTCATCGGAGTCCTTTATGGAAGCCAGGATGCTCATGCCGGCGTGGTATCCTTACTTGCATAGGGCACCCTTGGCATACCCGCACGATCCTCCAGTCCCTTTCCTCCATGGAATTGGAGGTCATGCGACCCCTGAAGTTCCTTATCTCGTCGAAGTACGGAGGTAGCCGGCATTGAATGACTTCCGTTTAACGCGTCCCGGTACTTCACCCTCACATAACAGCTCAACTCCTATATCCCATTCTTCCTGATGCCATGCGCGTCCTTCCTTTTTTCACCGCCTTAGCTCCTGTCTCTCCTTTCCTTAGCTCCTTGGCCTCCATGGACATCTCCCTGAACCTTTTATCGCGCCTGAGCCCGGCCCTTGTCCTACTTATGGACGGGATCTATCACGTGGTCCTTCATGCTGCTGTAGTTCCTGGGCCCGTCCGTCGTGTTGGACGAGGTTCCATTCAGGACTCTGACCAGTATTTCCTCAAGCAGCTCTTTAAACGGGAGCAGGGTTGAGTAACAGGGAAAAATATACCTCAGCTCCAGAGAGGTATGACAGGGTGAGCGTAAAGGAGTCAGGAAACCGTACACTGCCATCCTTATTGACAATCACATTACCTTTGGTTTTCAACCTGGCGTTAAGCATCGCTTCCATCTTAGCCTAGAGCACCCTTCCGCCGGATTCCGCGGCCAGCCTCTGCATCCCCGACTCTGGATAGCCAGCCGATATGGCCGGTTCTATCAGCGCGGCCTGGAGCTCACTCCAGCCGTACAGCACGTTGTACATGTTGGAGGTGGGAACTTACACGATTGACGACATCCTTTGAATGATTTGGTTAAATACCTTTTCGGATATATGGCGCGTGTGCGCCTTAATGTGTTTCCTATAGGGGATAGACGCACGCCCCTTATGTCATATAAAATCAATTAAAGTTGGTAAATTTATAAAAAGCACATTCCTATCTAGGCACTTTCCTATGTGGCGGAATAAGGGGATAAATATATATATTAGCTTTTAACAATATATTTGGCGATAATCAAATGAAATTAGTACCACGTGAAATGGATAAATTGACAATTTATACAGCAGCAAGAATGGCAGAAAGCAGATTAAAGGACGGAGTAAAATTGAATTACCCGGAATCCGTAGCCATTATCTCAGATTACGTTCAAGAGAGGGCTAGAAGAGGAGATACAGTGGCAAAGATAATGGAAGAAAGTAGGCACATACTATCTACAGATCAGGTAATGCCAGAAGTGGCTGACATGATAACCCTGATCCAAGTAGAAGCAACTTTCCCCGATGGAACCAAATTAGTTAGCGTCCATAACCCTATACAGCCTAAAAGAGGTGCGAGTAGATGAGCACAGTAGGTAAAGTGTACATTAGCAGCGGCGATATAGAGACCTTCCCAAATAGAAAGAGGGTCACAATAAAAGTAAGGAATGCAGGCGACAGAGGCATCCAGGTGGGAGCACACTTTCATTTCTTCGAGGCCAATAGGGCACTGGATTTTGAAAGGGCCAAGGCATATGGAATGAAG
>JAJZYL010000156.1 GCA_021798095.1 archaeon
GACGCCGCGTTCGGTGGCTGGGATGGCGCCTTCACCAGCAGCGCGAACCCCTTGGCCCTGACCAGCCAGGGTTCAGAAGGGGCCTCAGTCCTTTCAAAGTACCCCAGGGAGTTCACCACGGTCCTGAGCACCCTCTCCGGGTCGCCGGCATCGGGCCTCACCCTCTCCCCCGTGGCAGTCACCGACATGCCAGGCTTCACCAGGTTCCTGAGCCTGATCTGAAACGGATCCAACTTCAGCTCCTTCGCCGCGTGGTCAAGCACCTGCTCCAGCACCCAGTGGCTTTCCGGATAGCCGAAGCCCCTCATCGCGGTGGTCGGGACCTTGTTGGTGTAGACCGCCAGCGATATGACGTGCACGTTAGGTATATCGTATGAGCCGTCGGCCGAGTAGCCCGCGGTCCTCGAAACGTTAACGGTGTAGTCGGCGTACCCTCCCGCGTCCATTATGAACTTCACGTCGTAGGCTATAAGCCTGCCGTCCGATCTGAACCCAGCCCTTGCATGTGCCCTGAACCCCTCCCTTACAGCGGCCGAGGTGAACTGCTCCATCCTCGACAGGACCAGCTTTACGGGCCTGAAGCCAGCCTTCTTTGAAAGCATGGCCGCCAGCGGCTCCCATCCCAGGCCAGCCTTCAGGCCGAAGCCACCGCCTACCGGCGGCGCCCTTATTATTATATCATTCAAAGGTACGTTCAGCGAACTGGCCATCAGGTACCTGGTCGCGAACGGTGACTGGACGCTGGACCACACCTCGATGGTGCCGTCCCTGTGATAGTGGGCGACTACGTTCTGGGTCTCCATGGGCGCATGGCTGACATGTGGTAGGGCGAAGTCCTCCTCCAGCACATAGTCCGCCTCTGCGAATCCCCTTTCTATGTCCCCATGCTTCAGCTCGAACGAATTTGGTATATTGGTGCCCGGCAGCGGCTTGAACGCCGGCGCAACCCTGTACTCTCCAAGCTTTTCATGAAGCAGCGGGGCCCCGGGTTTCATGGCGTCCTCCACGGTCAGTACCGGCGGCAGCTGCTCGTACTCCACCGCCACCAGCTCAGCTGCCTCCTCAGCGGCCCGCATGCTTTCAGCAACGACCGCGGCCACCGGATGGCCCACCCACCTTACCTTGTCAACGGCCAGGATGTCCCTGTCTCCCACGTAAAGGCCAAGCCTGTATGGGAAGTCCTTCCCGGTGGCTATGGTTATAACGCCAGGGACCTTTTCAGCATCGGCCTTGTCTATTTTAAGTATCCTTCCGTGTGCGATGTTGCTCGTCACGATCTTAGCGTAGACCATCCCAGGCAGGTCTATGTCAAACGTGTAGGCCAGCGTGCCCGTGACCTTCAGCCTTGAATCTATCTGCGGAACCCTATGGCCTACATAACTTCGTTCTGGAGCGCTTATTCCCTCCATTCCCCATACTGTGTGTTAGAAAGCTATTAACTTATCCGTCTAATCGCGTGGAGCCTGGCGGCGTTTTGTTGCCGTCCCATAGGGCACGGAACTTCGTTTTCCAGCGCTTGGAGGGCTACGCGCAGCCCCCGAAAGGGCGGTCCATCTGAATCTTGACATATAGGCCCTGTCGATGGTGGTCCACCCGGCAGCGTAACCCTGCACACTGAAGCTCCGCTGGCGATGGCGCCAAAATCTCCAAACCTTCGGGGAAGAGGTCAGGCGGAATGATGCCCCCCAGCGGCTATACGCTCAGGCTAGAGGGGCCAACAATGGTGTTCAGGCCAGTGCAAGGGGCCGAGTCCCTGATCTCCTTAAATTCGTGCCGATCCGAAAATTGGGCTTCATGCCCCCTTCTTCCATTTCACTTGAACCGATATCAGTTTATTAACCGTTGACGATTACTTGTTTCCATGAAAAAATTGATAATTGTGGCTGTACTGGTAATTATCATTTTATCATCGAGCTTCATATATTTCAGCCGGCCGCAGGACCCGTATAAGGTCACCCTGAAATATGCCTATGTAACGAATGACCTGATGAGCGGCACCGCCATAAACTATACAGAATATTGGTCCTACCAGCTCCTGGGGATCAACGGCGGGGTCATGCACGTGATCGCGTATAAGACGCTGAGGACGTATGTCATAGTCATAAACGAAAGCAACGGCTTCGTGCTGGGCGCCTATTACCTGAGCTCTCCCCATTACAACATAACCTTCAGCGGTTCGTCGTATTATGAGCCTATAATTTTATTCAGACACTACAAGGTGGGCGACACAGTGCTTCTTTTAAACGATCTGCCATTCACCGTTATTTCCGTGAAAAATGGTCGGGAGGTTTTGGCCTATAGTAACCGGACGGCCGTGAACGGCTCCGTTATAACCGAACACTACTCCTTTGTCTATTCCCTAAGGACTGGATACCTGGAGAACGGGACTACCTTATGGGTGTACGAACGGGGAGGGACCAGCTCGATGCTGTACAACCAGAATATCCTGATCGGAACATAGGGGTAAATTTAGCCGCCTATGTCCTTCCCTAACATCAATGCCCCTATCTTCAGCTTGTCGAACTTATCCCTGTTAAAGGCGCCGACCATACGACCCTTGTGCATAACCATTATTCGATCGCTCAGGGACATCAATTCATCAAGGTCTTCGGAGTTCAGGAGTATGCCCCGGCCGGCATTTCTGAACTCCATAAGATACCTCCTGAAACCCTCTGTAGCGCCAACGTCCAGGCCGGCCGTCGGATTTACCACGATCATGTACTTGGGATTGCGAAGCAATTCCCTTCCCACTATAAATTTCTGGATGTTACCCCCTGAGAGGTTCTGCACCCGCTCCTCCTCGGAGCGGCTGTCCACGTTGAATTGCTTGACTATCCTCCTCGCGAATTCCCTTATTTCTTCAAAGTTCAGCAGCTCATTCTTTGTGTAAGGCTTCCACCAATGATCGTGATTTATGCTGTTAAGTGAAATGGATATCCCCCTTGCTACGCCTCTCGTGAGCCTTTCC
>JAJZYL010000008.1 GCA_021798095.1 archaeon
GCGCTTGGCAAATGCATCACTGTAAAGCGACATCAACCATGGTTGCCCAACGGCCGCGCACATTTGCTTGGTAGTAAGGTCCAGCTCCTGTGGTGATAATGCAAGCCCGATCTTAGAGATGCCGGCTAGAATGGCGCCAGAGCTTACGATGATGAAAGATCTAGTGGGCATCAGCTCGGAAATTTGTGAACTTACGCTCTCGATAAGGGAAGCGCTTATTCTGCCATTCTCCGTGAGCACCGCAGTTCCAACCTTTAATACAACTATATCCTTTGTCACAACCTTTCTACTCAATCCTTAATTTATATTCTTTTTATATTTAGACACATCGTCGTTTATCAGGACGTTGGGTGACCTGAGAAGTGGTTACTCTGATGCTTTAGCTAATAAAATATACACGGACTTCCTTCAGCAACGCTGACAGCCTTTAAATACTATTTATGATGATAATGAGTTGTGGGGATGGTTATGCCCGAATTCATACCGGTGCGGACAAAACTGGCTGGGCATCAGGCTGATGTTAGTCATGTGTCGTTGGATCAGAAAAGGAGTCTCCTCCTGGTTGATGAACCCGCAAACGGGATAGCCCCACGGGAAGCTTACGCGCTTTAGCGTTAGAGGATGTATCTCTGTGATCGTCTCCTAGCAATTTAGTGATGCATTAATAGCAATTGCATCCCCTGTATTTGTCTATTTTATTGTTAACTAAGATCTACATAGCACAAATGATTTCTTAATGTATAGGCTCCAAAAACGCCGGGGGTGGGATTTGAACCCACGAGGCCAAATGGCCACAGACTTAGCAGGCCTGCCCCCTACCAGGCTAGGGTACCCCGGCTTAAGATAATAGCGTAATTATACGGCTTTTTAACTTATCGGATGCGCATGGAAAATGTATGATATTTTACAAAGTTAATTCACTAAAGGCCAGCTTAATACATACCAATGAGGCTAAGGACCCTATTTCCTACTCAGCCACCACTGCAGGTATTCGGACTGTCTTTCAGTCTTGCTCGGTGCCTTCTTGGCCTTCTCATCAGTTAACCTTCTCAGCTCCTCCTTCGTCATATAGAGACCGCAATTCTTGCATGTATGCCGCTTCGTCGAGATATCATAGAGCAGACTGCCACCACATTCTGGGCACACTTCATTCATATCATTAGCCTAAGATGACATATTAATTAATATATTGCACGAACTGTTACGCGTCTAAGAGGGGCTCACTTAAAATTCTATTTCCTTTATGGTCTCCCTTGATCGAAATAATACATAAATTTATGCAGAAGTGTAGATCAGCTTCACCTTTCCAGCCTCTGCCTTCTCCACCACAGCGAAGAACTTCCTTTCCAGCTGTACATGGCTACCTGCCTGCTCTGATGCTACATTGGTTTCTATCATGCCATGCTGGAGCTCGTTTTCCCAGTTAATAAGCTCCAATTCTAAATGATCTGAGATCGGAAGCCAGTGTATATGCTGTTTCCCCCTAGCAGCAGATACGTCGTTTCCAGTGAATTTTGCAACCGCTGGATCGACTTCAGCGATCACCGCATTGGCCAATCCCATGAGCCTGAACTCGTTGCCCTTCCCTATCCTTTCGATGTCCGATCTTTCAACCCATAGCTCTAGGTCTTGTCCATTTTTCTTCACTGTGATGTGCCTGGTTTCAGCCCTATCTGGGTGCTTCTTAAGTTGAACAGTGGTCTCTGAATACGGATAATCGCTTATCATGAGCCTTACCGGTGAGTCTATGATAGCGAAATACCTGTTTGCAACGCCGTCTATCAACTTCCGGTTTATTGAAAAGAGGTTATCCCAGCTTATCACCGCGTCGCTCGGCTTGACGCCTAGCTCATAAACCAGCTTCCTTATGGCCTGAGCCTCTATACCCCTTCGTTTCAGCGCGACAAGGGTCCCTAGGCGCAGGTCATCATATCCGTCAAATGCGCGTTCCCTTATCCCCTTTTCAATCTCCGACTTGCTGAGCGAGCCGCCCTCGATGGTCAGCCTCCCACAATGGAGGGTGGTAGGATATTCCCACCCAAACGCCGCATAAAGATACATCTGTCTGACGGCGTTGGTGGTATGTTCCTGTCCCCTTATTATGTGCGTAATCCCCATCAGATGATCGTCTATTGCAGAGGCCCAGTTATACAGCGGCCAAACCCTGAAATCGCTTCCTACCCTTGGGTGGGCGTGGCTGGCCGGATCGATGATCCTCATGGCTGGCCAGTCCCTGACCGCCGGGTTCGGATGGTCCAGGTCCGTCTTTACCCTCAGGACCGCCGAGCCCTCCTTATATCCTCCTTCAACCATCTCCCTAAATCGCCAGAGTTGTTCCTTGGTGTCAAGTCCCCTGCACGGGCAGGCCTTGGAGGCCAGGGTGAGCTCCTTGAATTTTTCCTGAGGACAGGTACATACATAGGCGCTGCCCCCCTTAATGGCAGCTTCCGCATATTCGTAATATATCTTCATCCTGTCGCTCTGTATATACTCTTCATCCCATTCACAGCCGAGCCACCGCAGGTCTTCACGAATGTAATCGTAGAACTTCAGATCCGACCTCTTGATGCGCGGGTCCGTATCCTCGAACCTTAAGATGAACTTACCACCGTATTGTGCAGCATAATCATGGGAGAGTATTGCAGGGCGGCTTGAGCCCAGGTGCAGTACGCTGTTGGGGTTAGGTGCAAAGCGTGTCCTTATCTCCTTATATCTATCCCGGGATGGTAATGGAGGTAGTTTCCTTTCCTCCTGCTCCGACCGAATTCTAGTTACGGGCTCACCCACCATTTTGCCCTGTTCTCCTTGCGAAAGCGCGGAAACATCCCTGCATATTTCTGCCACGATCGGCGCTAGATCTTTTATGATGGGCCTAACATCGGGCCTCATGGCAGCTACTTTACCCATCACCGCCCCGCTTTCAGCCTTCCCTCCGTGCCTTACAGCGTTTTCGGCTGCCAGCCTTTTTATGAGCGGCTTAACAGCTTCAATGAGATCTTTTGATAACGAGTTCGACAAGTTCTCCCAGTTCATCCCTACTTTGACATTTTGGGAAGCTGGACAGGGCCCCCCTTGCCTCTTCGGCATAAGCCGATGCTATTTCCTTCACTCGTTCCTCGATGCCGAGCTCCCTGATTTGCTCAACTAGCCTCTCAATCTGCCCCTGTCCGCTCTTACCTTCATACGCACTAAGTATATCCTTTTTCAGGCTTTCGTCGGCCATACTGAAAGCAATAAATATCGGAAGCGTTTTCTTGCCCTCTCTTATATCATCCCCAACTGGTTTCCCCGTATCCTTCGGATTCCCTACTATACCGAGCAGATCATCGACTATCTGGAAGGCAGACCCCAGGCTTTCCCCGTACCTCTTGGCAGCGCCAATGTGTTCGTATTTCCCTGCGGCTAGGACACCAGCCTCCGACGCTGCTATGAATAGGGCCGATGTCTTCTTTTTTATTAGCTCCATATAGTGGTCCCTGTCATAGAAGTCACTTATCTTCGTAATATCCATGGCCTGGCCTTCACAAATGTCTATGCTCTGTCCTGCAAGCAGGTCGGCTATCCTCATATATCTATCCGGATGCTGCCTCAGGAGCGTCGATAGAGAAAGGATCTGGAAGGCCTTAGCGAAAAGAGTATCGCCAGCTAGTATTGCGAAGGGTTCTCCGTACGCCCTGTGAACGGTGGGCACGCCGTGCCTGAAATCATCACGGTCCATTATATCATCGTGGACCAGAGTGAAGTTATGAATTAGCTCCACTGAAGCGGCCACAGGCAGTATCCCTTCATGATCATCTTCGAACATTTCAAAGAACTTGACCACAATGAATGGCCTCAATCGCTTTCCGCCAGCGCTTATAAGGTGCAGCGCAGCTGCATAGAGCTTGGTATCGTCCGGCATGGCCTTTTTAATCAGGCCGGTGACCTCGCTAGCCACTTTCCCGATTGGCTCGTCCATCCCCATTAACCTAGGCATTTCCTCCATTCCTCTAGTGGTCCAAGTAGCACCCTCCTCTTGGCCTTAAAAGAGGCGACGCTCTTTGAACCGGTTAGAAATTCAGCCATCCTGAATTCCTCTATTACATTCGAGAGCATTTCCGTACCTCCCTTTATACCTCCTTGCTTGATAGCCCTGATCACTGGAAGCGCCATCGCTGCCATATCCGCACCTATGGAAAGGGATTTAGCGACATCCATCCCGTCCCTTATTCCACCGGATGCTATGATGGGTATGGGCGTCATATGCCTAACTTCGAGTATGGATGCTGCGGTAGGTATGCCCCACCCCCAAAAGGCCCGTGATAGTTCATATTTCCTATCATCCCCCAACCTTTTGGCCCTTAATCCCTCTATAGCTGCCCAGCTAGTGCCCCCGGCTCCTGCCACGTTTATGGCAGCGATCCCTGCCGTGTGAAGCCTCATAGCTACCTCCTTCGAAATACCACATCCGACCTCCTTTACTATGATGGGCACCTTGATCTCCTTCACCAAGCTGGAGATGGAAGCTATGACGCCGGCAAAACTGGCTTCGCCTCCCACCTGTACTAGCTCCTGTAGCGGATTAAAGTGAATTGCCAGGGCATCGGCCTTCACCATATTTATTATCTTCCTTATTCCCTCAATATCCAGCTTCCTTCCGATCTGGGCGCCACCTATGTTAGCCATTATAAAGGAATCCGGGGCCACATCCCTCACCACCGAAAAGGCCTTTTCCTGATCAGGATTTACAAGCGCAACCCTCTGCGAGCCGACCCCCATACCTATCCTTAGAGCGGCCGCAACTTCGGCTAAGTTCCTGTTGAAGTTGAAGGATTCTGCTCCCCCACCTGTCATACAGTCGATCATCAGAGGGGCCGAAAACTTGTGACCTAGGAATTCTACCTCGGTATTCACTTCATCATAGTTCAACTCTGGTGCCGCTTGGTTGATCAGGAATACGTGTTCAAGCCAGGTAGTTGAATACCCTTCGACCTTCTCCTCGAGGGCAATAGCCAGATGGTCATCCTTCCTTTCTTCGATGGTCACGCAATACCTTCACCGTAGTTCCGTGGAAGCTTTGTCCATTTAAAGCTTTCAGTAGCTCATCGCCCTCATCGCCCTTAAGCAGAAATACATCCGCTCCATTTTCTGCAAGCTCGAATGAAAAGCGCAGCTTGGCGGCGAGGCCACCGGTCGCATCATTCGCCTTACCTTCAAAGAGCCGCAACTCCCTACGCGTAAGCGTTTTAATGGTTCTCCCGTAGCTGTCTAGTACCCCGGGGGTGTCCATGGCGAAGATAACCCTTTCAAAATGGATCATATCATTGACCTTCTTGATTATCTCATCCCCGCCCATAACTCTGAAGCCCCTGTCTTCATGTACGACATCGCCGAATGACAGTGGAATGGCTCCGGCCGCGGCCAGTGTACGTATCAGTTTTTCACTTTGCAAAAGGTGCTGGGCAGAAATATAGAACGGCTCCAAGCCGGCGTCTACAAGAGCGGACTGTACCCTAGAGCTTAGGGCAAGCATGGCCGCCCTTGTCCTTCCGACTCCAGTTGGCTCCATCTTGTAGGAGGAGCTGCTCAGCTTGAACTTAATGGCTAAGGGATGCCCCCAAGAACCCCCACCATGAACAAGGAAGAGGGGCCTATTGAACTGGGAAAGCTCGGCAGCCATGTGCTCGATTGCTTCAGTGTTTATGGAGAAGCGTCTGCTCTTATATGTGATGATCGAGCCACCCATCTTTAACGCTATCATCCTGATAGCCTCCTAATATTCGCTCTTACGGAAATAGGATATAACCACTTATTCAACTAGGCAGACCTCCATCACGTATGGGGGCTGGTTCCTCGATTTTCGCTCCCCCAACCCCCAGGTTGGCGATAAAGGAACCCCTCCACCGCCCCGTGTTTACGCCGATGACATCACCCTTAAGGATATTTATTACAAAGCCACCGCCGCCGCCCCCTGTGAGTTTACCCCCGAAGCTTACCCCCCTGAACGACCTGATCGCCAGCTCGATCTTATCGGTGGATACGCCAATGGCCTTCAGTAGCTCCTGATTAAAAGCAAGCAACGATCCCAGGCGGCCCAAGTCCCCTTCAATCAGCGCCTGAGCCGCAGATGAGGAAATTGAATTTGCCATGCTCACCATTCCATCAAAAAGTTCCCTGTTCTTAAATGCAAAGTTTTCAACCCCCTTTACCATATCGCCCGTCCTGTGCCTTTGACCCGTATCCACCACCAGCGCCCTGAGCGGAGCGGTGTTCAAGGGTCTGGGTTCTTCCCCCTTCCTGTAGAGCATAAACCCCCCCATTATGGAAACCATTACATCTATTCCTGATGGATTGCTGTGCACAAGCCTCTCACCTTTCATGGCATGTTCGAACACCTCCTGTCTTGTAAGAGGCTTGTTCAGGAGCCCTGAGATGGCCAGTACGGCTGCAACGCTTGAGGAAGCCGATGACCCCAAGCCTGCCCCTATGGGTATGTTGCTTTCTACGTAAAGGCTCGCCCCTTTCCCATCCAGCAGATCCTTTATCGATGCATAAATATGATCCCTTGCGAGTTTGGTCATGGGCTTCATTCCCGAGAATCCATATCTCACTGAAAATACATCGGCCGGCCTTGCCCTTACCCTGATATACCTGTCGACGGTGCATGCCAATGCCAGCCCCCCATTAACTACGAAGTGTTCCCCTGTGAGGATGACTTTGCCTGGCGCTATGGCGCTCCTTTCAAATCGACCTTCCTTCCCCATCTTTAACTATCCCCTTTCTCGCTCGGCCATAGGCGCAAGCGAATTCTCGGTTAGCCCAGAAAGCTTGTAAAGGACTCCATTGACCATAGACATCATAATCAAAGAAAGACTTCCAATCAGTATGGACCATCTCCATTGCAAGGCCGCCCCCACTCCAACCCTGCATGCATATGCGTGCATTATTAAATGCAACTTGTGACATCCTCTCACGGCTCAAGCGCGTGAGCTTCGCGTGAGGCTATTCCGCATGCGGGTTCGTCAGCCAGCAGGGGACTCCTTTCCTGATCCAGAGACACACGGCTAACATCAGCCTGATGCCCAGCCAGTTTTGTCTGCACCGGTATGAATTCGGGCATAACCATCCCCACAACTCATTATCATCATAAATAGTATTTAAAGGCTGTCAGCGTTGCTGAAGGAAGTCCGTGTATATCTCTAGATATTAAACCAGAGACCTTACTGCTTTCCCAAAATTCCTAACTTCTTTATAAGCCCTGTTCCTTGCGATAAAAGGCTATTGTAGCATAGCCTACGACCGAAGAGTTGTCGCCCGTAGTATCCCCACTATCAGCGTGCTTGAGCAACCTTACATCTGCTGCCCCAAACCTGTTGCTCAGATGCATTAGGACAGCGGCGGCTCCGTAGCCGCACATAGTTATATCATATTTTTCCAGCACCCTGTACAACTCAGAGACATCGCGGGAAAGGATCGCTTTTATAGCGATTTCATCCTTCTGGGCAACCTTGACCTTATCCTCGTAATGGGTCATATCAGACGATGCTATAATGAAGAACTTCCTGCCTTGAAGCTTCCGATACAACAGCTCTGCCAGCTCAAGAACTGTACCTTCATCCATCATGGCCAGGGAAATGGGCAGAACTTTAACGTGCCCCCTTAAGTATTGAAGAAATGGAATTTGGACTTCGATGCTGTGCTCCCGCCAGTGTGCTCCATCATCCATGTCCACTATGGACCCTTCATCTAAAAGCGCTCTAGCCAAACTACTATCGATTTCAGCATCACCAAGAGGCGTATTCCATAGTTCGCTTGCCGGTACGGCCACGCCGCTGCCTATTCCGTAATGGTTTGGGCCGATGATGACATATACTTCAGCATCCACGGCCGACGCTTCCAGGTAGCCGTGAGCAGCGACCTGGGCCGAATACTCATATCCCGCATGAGGTACAACCATCCCAAAGATTTGAGATGATTTTAAAGGCGGGGACTTGCCGGGCCCCAACGGCCCTATAAAGGATGATCTTATGGCCTCGCGTAGTTCATTTGGATCGGATGGATAGAACAGCCCTGCTACTGCAGCGCGTCTAACCCTCGGCATTGTCCTCCTCTATGAGCTTGGTTTCAAACTCTTCAGGAGTGTACTTCATAGGATCCTGCGGTGATAAGGTGCCCTGATGAATCAGGTAGCTCCTGCTCAGCAGCCAAAATAGGGTTGCAAGGGCCTTCCTTCCCCTGTTGTTGGCAGGGATAACCAAATCTACATAGGAGGTGACATTATTGGTATCACATATGGCTATTACCGGTATATTGGTCTTGATGGCTTCCTTTATTGCCTGTACATCAATGGCCGGATCAATAACCATTACAACATCGACATCCCTATAGTTGGGTAACTGCGGATTCGTAAGTGTACCCGGT
The DNA here is from genome assembly GCA_021798095.1 of archaeon. GTDB lineage: Archaea > Thermoproteota > Nitrososphaeria > Conexivisphaerales > UBA164 > JAJZYL01. Next base: position 8,401 of record JAJZYL010000008.1, read on the forward strand.
AGGAACCGACCAAGGGTAAAATTTACGCCAGTAAGCTCTGAAAATTTTTCAATTGGAACCTGAGCTGCCTCCCTAGATGAATATACCATGACCCTCTTTGGATCGAACCTAGCCAGAAACTTGCCGGCTATTTCTATATGCGATTGTATCTTATTAACATCGATTATGTTAAGGCCGTCCTCCCTGGTCCTTTCCAGATACTGTTTCATATGCTTTGTAATTACGTTGGTGCCTATCCTAATTCCGGATGCCATTAATGCCCGTTCTGAAAGCTGCGGCGCTATCTTCTTCTCCGCAGAGCCTTCCTCATCCTTAATATCCTCTTCCTTTGACAACTCCTATACCACCACCTTAACCATCTTAAGACCTTTATCAAACTTTGCTATTTTGTCCAGTTCCATTAATTTTGCTGTCCTTTCCCCGCCGGCCACACCGCTTTTCATCAATATTGAAGATGAACCAACGGCTATATGAGCAAGGTATCCCTCCGGGGTATCGCCGCTTCTATGTGAGGTTACGACCCCCATATGCCCCTCCCTAGCCAACCTTGAAAATTCCAAGGCGTCGTAAAGGGTACCCACCTGGTTCACCTTCAGAATTACCGCATTGGCGGCGCGCTTATCTATCCCCTTTTTAAGCCGCGATACATTTGTCACGAAGATATCATCACCTACAACAAGGACATTTGAAAGTCCCTTTGTAAGATCCGCGAACGATTCAAAGTCCTGCTCATCGAACGGATCCTCTATATATTGCAGGTCGTACATTTTAGCTATCTTTTCAACATAGGCTAGCTGCTCTTCTGTATTTAATTTCTTACCCTTTCTACGGTAATCGTAGATCCCATTTGAATAAAAAGTTGAGGAAGCCAAGTCCACCCCCATTATTATCTTGAACCCAAGTTCCTTGGAGGTTGCGTCAACGGCGTTCCTCACGATTTCAAGGGCCTCTTCGTCCTTAAGGTTCGGTGCCCAGGCCCCTTCATCGCCCTTGCCTCCTGCGAACTGTGGGTCCCTTTTCTCTAGAAGCTTTCTGACCTGTCTGTGAACATTAATATTTCCATTTATAGCCATCCACGGATCGCTAGCCCCCACCGAAGAAACCAGAAACTCCTGGATATCCGGCGATCCATTGCCCGCGTGTTTGCCTCCACCCAGCACGTTTCCCAAGGGAAACGGCAGCAACCTTGCACTTCCGTCAAGAAGCCTGAAAAGAGGAATTGATCTGGCCTTTGCCTCAGCCGCGGCAGATGCTACAGAGACAGCGAACGCAGTTGCCGCTCCAATCGACGAAAAGTTATTCGTACCGTCGACTTCTTTGAGCAGGTCAGAAACTAATTTTAGATCAGAGGCATCAGCCCCTATAAGCTTTCCAACTCTGAACGCTTTGATCGCGGCCTGTGCCCCACCTTTCGGCAGATGCAAGGCTTCAAATTCGCCGGTGCTGGCACCAGCTGGTGCAGTGGCCACCGCTTCGTAGCCACCCTTCACCCTGACCGTCGCTTCTATTGTTGGATCGTTCCTGCTTGTAATGCTTGGCCTCAGGGACACTGAGTCAATCTTCATGTTTTAATCCTCCTCCTGTTGTAACTTGAGCCTATAGACAGATTCCGCGTATGGAATCAATTGATCCATGACGTTGAAGTTGCTTAGCACCATCCTCCTGCAGCAATACCTTTTGATTTCAAGCTTATCAAGAGCTTCGTCCTCCTTCATGCCCCCCTGAACGAGATCCCTAAACTTTTCATATTTATCGCCTATCACGGAGCCACAGCTAAAACACCTTACGGGAACAAGCATAACAATTGGCCGTCAGCCTGTATTTATAAGTTTGTCGGAAGTCCTCAATATGTTTCATATATGTGTCTAGTCTTATACAATTGCGTTCAAGCTCTACAATCATATAGGACAGCTGGTTTTAACCGCTTTTAAGTGTCGTACAATCTTATTTTATGTTAATTAACGAAATCCTTTTTGACCTCTAGATTTAATATAATTGTCAATCGGCTTTTTATAACTGGCCAGCAACAATTAATGAATGACAGCGGCGCACAAGGAGGAACTCATTGACGCTGACTTCGTAATTGAACTTCTAGGATTGACCAGAAATGACATGATCAAGTGGGCCAAAAAAAATAGGGTGAAATTTATTAAAGATAAGGAAGGCGCGATAGTATACTATAAGAACGATATCGCTAGGGCCCTTGCAAGGCAGACCATTTCGGAGGATAGGGGCAACTCTTTCTAGGGGCCAAGCATGACGTTAAATGGTTTAAACCGCCTATTAACTCCATATCTTAACGTTTAATAAATAGTATACATACTACATTTTAAATGCATAAAGTTAAGGACCTTACGTTAAAGGAACAGGGTGAACAGAAGCTCAAGTGGGTGGAATCACGAATGAAGGTCGTAAACAGCTTTGTGATGGATCATATCAAAGAAAAACCACTGGACGGAATTAACATAGGTATGAGCCTCCATCTTGAGGCCAAGACCGCCATTCTAGCTGCCAGCCTTGAAAGGTTGGGAGCTTCGGTAAGCGTTACCAGCAGTAACCCTCTGACTGCCCAGGATGATGTGGCCGCAGCGCTAACCGAAAGGGTCAGCCATGTCTATGCATGGAGGGGCGAAACTCCGAAGGAATATGATGATAACCACAGGCTGATCCTAAATGATAGACCTAATATAATCATAGATGATGGAGCCGATCTCAGTATAATGGCCATTGAGGCGAAGAGGACGAAGGGCATCATAGGCGCGGCCGAGGAGACCACTACGGGCGTGAAGAGATTTAAGGCCCTTGAAAGAGAGCATCTACTGAAGTTTCCAGTGATAGCTGTAAATGATGCAAAGGGCAAATACCTATACGATAGCAGATTTGGGACGGGGCAGAGCTCTGTGGACGGAATTTTAAGGAGCACTAATATGATGATAGGTGGAAAAAGAGCTGTAGTAGCTGGCTATGGCTGGGTTGGCAGAGGGGTCGCCTCTAGGCTGAGGGGAATGGGGGCTAACGTGACAGTGGTTGAAGTTGATCCCTACAGGGCCCTGGAGGCCTATTTTGACGGTTATACGGTGAATGGAATGAATGAAGCGTCGCAGTACGGCGATCTTTTTATAACATGTACTGGAAACGTCAGGGTAATAACACTGAAGCATTTCGAGAAAATGAAGGATGGTGCCATCCTTCTCAACGTTGGACACTTTGATGTAGAGGTGGATGCCAGGGCGTTACGGCAGAACGCTTCATCAATAAAGGATGTCAGGCCTAACGTAAGGGAATTCACGATGAAAGGAGGGAAAAAGCTCTACTTACTTGCCGAAGGAAGGCTAGCTAATCTAGCGGCGGCAGACGGTCACCCAATAGAGGTTATGGATCTTACCTTCGGATTACAGCTACAAAGCGCCATTTATCTGGCGAAGAACCATCAGAAGATGAAGGATATAGTCTATAAGGTGCCAGATGACATAGACGAATTAACGGTAAGACGATTCCTGGAGTTGAACGGCATCAGGGTTGACAGGCTTACCGATGAACAGAAGAAGTACCAGAAAAGCTGGCAAGAAATTAGTTAAAGTTATTCGCCCTTTCATGGGAGTCAAGGCAGTAGGACTATAACTATGTAGGCCATTAGACCGGCCATCGCTATCTGCACTACCGCCTGAACAAGGGCAATCCTGAAGTTGGACATGGACCTCCTTATCACGTCGCCGGAGTTATGGCTGCCCCCAGTGAAATTTCTGTAAATGATGATAGAATTTGGTACAAAGAACCCGAAGACAAATAAAAGGAGAAGAGCGGCAAGGGCATAGACAGTATAAACCAGATAGCTTGGGATAAAGGCATATACCTTGCTCATAAGGTCGGCGCCTGAAGCTATGGTGACCACAGATATGGACGGCATAAAATACAGCGTTAACGGTAAGAGCCTCCTGCTTATGTCCAACCTGTCGCCCTCCGGCAGACTATTCATTACCCGATAGAAGATGATGCCCATGAACACGTTGTCACCAACCCATAGTGCGGCACTTAGAACGTGTAGGTAATCTATTAACAAAAAGTCATTTGATACCAATATAATTATGAGCGCCAAGAGGGGGACTGCGAATGCCGCAAGGCCGAACCTGTTCAGCGATTTCATCTCCTGGCTCATATATAGATCCCCGTCGCGAGTTGCGCCATAAGGAAGATTATTACGACTTGGAATACAAGGATAAACAGGGAGATACGGAGGTTTAGCATAGTAAGCCTAATCACCTTGCCTATATCACGTTGGCCGGTCTTTATGAGTTCGAGATAAATCCTGAGCTCGTTAGGCAGGAATACGCCCAACCCTATCGCCGTCAGGATCGTTACTATTATCAGTACTACCACTATTATAGGGCTGACCGGACTGAAGAACCCATCATGGATTGCAAGGAAGACCCCCGCGGTGGTGGTTACGGTGGTAATGGAAGGCATGAAAAAGAGCATCGTTGGCGTAAGCCTCATGGCCACCCTTGCCCTTCCCTCATTGCTTAGCCCTCTCATTACGTTGGAAAAGAATAACCCCAGTATAAGGTCCATCCCTGTCCAGGTGAGCCCACTCAGTATATGAATGTAATCCAGAAGGAAAAAATTTCCAGATATCAGGATTATTATCAGGAGCGTCGGTGGGATCAGCAGCATCGGCAGGCCTACCCTGAGGGAGCCCCTGATGGTAAAGCTCGTGGGTACCTGTAATGTACCCTCATCGTGCCCCATGGCATAGCTATAACATCGTTATTATTAAACTAATTTTAAAATTACTTACCGGATGATTTTTCAGCATTCCGGGCCTGTGCCTTGACCTTCTGGGCCTCTCTGGCTATGTCCCTCAATACCTGCGATTTCGGCTTTGTTTTCCTGATGCTAATATATCCCGATATGACGTTCGGGCGCGCCGGATGCCTGGCCTGCTGAACCGCAGGCTCCAACCCGAGTACCTCCGCCGCCCTCTTTAATGAATCAAGCTCAAAACCCCTCAGCGCCATGTTCTGTGGAACCCTCCTACGTGACCTCCTAGGCAACGATGATTCGAAATAGTCAAGCCAAATTATCTGCCTGTCTTCATCCTTCATATTCTAACTCATCCAGGCTGAGGCCCATCCCGCAATATATGCGTTCTGGCCATCCTTATTGCCAGGCGTGCAGCCTCCACCGGGTCCTCCGTTATGCTAAACCTGTTGAGCTTCCTCCCATCCAGGTACTCATGCTCCTTTAATAGGAGGTCACTATCAAGTCCAGTTCCTTTGAGTATCACCGTCGGTATGAGGTTCAAATACGCCATATACGCTTCGATTATAGTTCCAGCCCTGCCACCGAGCACTACAAAGCTGTCGCTGGACCTGACGAGCGGCACGCTCCTCTGTTGATATGTCAAACCAGTCCTGATTTCTATTACGTTGAAACTATTCCTTTCTGAAGAGTTTTCGTTCATCATCTCGTGTTCAACGGGCACAAATCCCACGGTTATCCCCCCAGCTTCAGAAAATATTCGAGATGCAAGCGTCATCAGCCCGCTTGTCCCACCGGTTAAAAGCACGGCCTGATCCCTATATTTGGCAAGCTCTTCAGTGAAGGAGGTAACAGCCGCTGTTGCCACTTCGCCCACATCGGTTTCACTGGAACAGGCTATCCCTATGTGGAGCAGCTTTTTCACACGCTAGGGAGGCTCGTCCATGTATTTAAGAACCGCGCCGGGCCTTTAATAAATCGTGGTGCCCGGAGGAGGACGAAGCTTGTTCGGCGAAGATTTTATAACCTTGAGGGCACCGTGATCCGGTTTATTCTATATTAGCTTCCTGAAGTCATCCGGCGTTATATCCCGATAATTTCTGATGTGCGTGCCACCGGTCATGTTATAGTATTCCACCGCGGGATTCAACTCTGTGAGCCACTCGAGCAGCTCCCCAGCTATCTTCAACTTTTCAATCTTCCTCTGAACGTCCATAACAAAGGATTTGGAAAATCGGCCTATGATTTCGCCAAGGTCCATGCCAGCCAGCACGAGACCCTTGCAGCCCATCTCAACCGCGAAGAAGGCTGCCCTATCACCATCGGTAAATCCCCCGAAGTTGTAGACGTTACTGAGAGGCGTGTTCTGAGTTGAGCCGATTGTCTTCAACATTAAAGGCACCATCGACCTTATTGCCCTGACATTATCGCAATGAGCGTGAACAACCACAGATGAACCCCTCCTCGATGCCTCCACCTCCTCTTCAACCCTATAGCCATCTAGGTCGGTTACAATAAAATCCGGATAACGCCCCAGAATTTCCCTGTATGCCGACGTTGCACCGTCAGCGGCTATCGATATGAAACCGGCTGTCCCACGAACGCTTAATAGGTTTCTTTCCAATGACGGCCCGGCCCCCAAGACCAGGGCAAGCTTACCGTTCATGGAATTCCGTATGGCACCCATGTTCGCGCCATTCCCCCCTATAAGCTTCGACAATAACTTTGAAGACTCCATATCGCATTCGGTATCTATCCTCAACCTTCCAGCAATTTCAAGGTACCTGGGCTCCCAGGCCTTGTAATCCAATATTTTTTCCCCGGCCTGTAACTTCACTTGTCCGTTAGACCGGTTTCCTTAGCGTAGATCCCAGTAAGAGGTCTAAAGCCAAGGCTCTGGTAGAACGAAGCCGCAAGGGAGTTCTGGAGTGGAAATTCAGCAAATATCATTTGGGCACCTCTGGCCTTCAGTTCCTTTTCAGCCTTTTCGATGAGCTTGTAACCGGTTCCCAATCTGCGGTACTCCGGGAGGACATATATATCCCCTATTTTTCCCACCATCCTGGGCTCGAATAACTCCCTATCTATGATCCTGGCTGCAATGACGCCTACCACCCTTTCCCCATCCACGGCCAAGATCAGGAGGGAGCTCTTATCTGAAATATCCCTATCCAGCAAAATGTCCAACTTCTCATTTAGCTGCTGACTAGGCCTAAGGAGATTATCATATTCCCCGTTCAGATGATGAAGGCGCTCGATCAGCCTTCTTAATTCGGCCTTCCTCTCACGGGTAGCATATACGTACTTCATATCATTGATAAGGCATTTGCGTATATAAATATGTAGTGGGGGTAATGGATAAAACGGCTCTATGCAGCGTACAGCCCCTCTTCGATAACATATTTTTTGTTAGCAAGATCCATCATTTTTCTTGTAAAATAAATACCGTATACGGCTACGACCACGGCAAATATTATGGAGATCCAGGCGGCAAAACCGATCTGCCCGCTTGCTATAGAAACATCCAGCAACTTCATCATACCTGTCCCTACTATGAGGGAATAATGCCCATATATGTTTGGCCAGTATTCACCAACCATGAGCCCACCCCAGGCGCTGTTGATGGTGCTGGACAGGCCGGTTATAAGATATGGAAAGGTGGCTGGAAGGATAACCCTTCTCATCTTTGTAAAGAAGCCAAGGCCGTGATTCTCCATTATCTCCCAGAATTCTGTGGGTATGGATTGAACTCCTACGATAAAGCCGAAGAACACGTAATAGAATGTGCTGAGGAAGCCCAATGTAAAGACGTATAGTTCTGTAGTGATGAACGGAATATGAACGTTCAGGAAGACCACAGTTGCCGCGAAAATAAGCGGAAAGTAGGCCGGAGCAGGAAACGCCGATATCGTCTGTATAAGAGGTATAGTAGAGGTACCCACGCGGTGATGCGTCGCCAGATAGTACCCCAGAAATACGGCAATGGCCAGCGAAAGGAGGGTTATCAGAGCTACCCTGAGATAATCCACGGCCATTGAGTAAAGAATGTACGGCGTGAGTGAAATATAATGAAGGTAGGTGGCCGGCGTAACCGAAACCGCTACCTTGAAAGAATAATACGCCAGCGTCAAAAGTATCATAATGATGACGGCGATAACGATATACCTTATGGCCCTCGGCGTTCTGCTCGGCTCGACGGTCTCCTGCCTCCGTGGCTGAGCCCGCGGTGCAATCCTAGAGGCATATCTTGATATCCTTTTCATAGGCGTGCTTATGACCTGTCTGACCAAATAGGTAGGCCTATTTACAAAACGCCCCCTCCGCCTAATTGGGGCGGGCGTGTCCAACCCGTACCTGGCTACCGACCACCCAGCGAACTCCCTGAATATCAGGGTGATCCCCACTACGGCCACGGCGAGGAAGGCCAGGGAATAGTAAACGGCCACCAGATTTTCAGACGCTATAAAATTTGCTATGAGCGTCCCTATGCCAAAGGTCTGGTATGTGTGAACGCCGACTGTGAAAACTTCGCTTACGGTTATGTAAAAAAAGGCATCAGCGAACGACGGAAAGAGGTTGGCCGCGATCCTGGGGATCGAATAAGGTATGTAAAGGTAGCGCATTCTTTTAAGGAATCCCAGGTTGTAATTGTCGGTAACTTCTATCAGATCCACTCGCATAGTTTTATAGGCCTGGTAAATCCCTATCCAGATGTTCCAGACTATCGCGTCGAACACCAGGAAATCGGCCGCTATTTCGACCCCTAGCGGCCCGCCGATGCCGGTTATAAATATAACCAGCACAACCGGGAGGAATCCGAGGACG
>JAJZYL010000157.1 GCA_021798095.1 archaeon
TATGGTGAAGGGTTTATTTCTTTTAATTTTTCGTAGAATGCAAGCAAATCGCCCCTAGTCTTGAAGTCATACCTTTTTGATATGACCGCTTGGAAAATATCCCCAGAAGCGATTTGCTCTTTGATCCTTTTAACTTCTTCGATAAATCTTTTTTTATTAGGACTTAGATGCAGTGGGGTGGCATCTGGGCTCTTTAATGGTATTGTTTGAATAGGAATATCTTTCATTACATCGCCTGAATTACTTCCTTTGGTTAATGAATATGCTTTAGCGCGCTTATGGTCAAATACTATCACGTCATTGAATAAGCCGAATTCCATGTCGGGAAATCCAGTTGCTCTACTGACCAGCTTCCCAAACTCTTCCCAGTAATTTATTGCACCATATGATATATATCCGACGGCTCCACCTATAAATCTGAATTTATAATCTTCAATAGAAGATCTTATAACAACCTCTCTTAGTTTTTTAAGCGGATCCTTAACCTGTTCTTTTAATGTCCTGCTAGTGTCTCTACTTTGAACTTCGACCAAGTTTCCTTTAGCTTTAAAGATCTTACTTGGATTATACCCTATAAAGGAGTATTCCGCCAGTCTAGTATCGCTATTGGCGGATTCTAGCAGAAATGCATAATCAAACATATGATAGATTTTACGAAATAGGTCAAATGGAGAGTCTGACATCTCCATTTCCTTGTAGGACAGGGTAATTCGTTTATTGTCGATTTCATTTTTGATTATATTCTCTTTCCGAATCATTGTCATGTACAGGCGTTTAATGGTCATATGTGCCTATTAATAAGCATATTTACATATTAATATGCATAAACATATATTTAGAATTACAGAAAATACACTGAAGGCAAATGAAAAGCACAGGTTTATGTATATGTATATAATCAAATACTAATTCCTATATTGGGATATAAGAAATATTAATACATAATATTTAAATAGAAAAGTTGAGGTGTTTTTATTATGATACCAGATGATATATCAGACGATGATAAAGTGAAGTATGTTTTGCAACATTCAAGGAAGATCTTGATTATAGGCATGTCAAGAAATGATCTGAAACCATCGGGGTATGTACCACGTTATCTTAAAACTGCTGGCTACCAAGTGATACCATTGAATCCATTTGCTGATGAGATAGATGGTATAAAAAGTCTGAAGTCACTCGGAGAATTAAAGGAGCCAGTAGACATAGTCGATGTATTCCGCCCATCAGAAGATATACCTCAAATAACAGAAGAACTCTTGAGGGTTCCGAGCCTGTTCAATGCTGTGTGGCTTCAGGAGGGGATATATAGTGACTCAATACTAAAGCTCAGAAAGATTGGGAAGGATATCTTTTGGAATAGGTGCATGATGAAAGAACATCAAAGGTTGATTTTCTAATTCTAACAGCTGCTTTTTCAAATACGCTTGTGCGTATTGATTGCCTATGCTTGTTTTTACTCCTAGCTTATTTCTATCCATGCCCTTAATTTGTACTTTTACCCCTTTTCGGCTTGGCTCCCGGAGATATCATAATCGGTCACGGTTAAAGACACCCTGATCCTATACTCTGACATCTATCGACATATGCTCTCAAGGAACCACTTCTCCTCTTATCTCCTCCTTATTAAGCCGTTATGGCTAGGAATATTTATGAAGCGTCCGGCTATTAAGGTTCTTCCTAGTCGTCTCATTTTATAACCCCGAGTCCTTTGTATTTGCAATAACATGGTAAAATTGGCCTTGAAGGTTCTAAATATATTTGACCGGAAGCTTAGATCCCTCTTCATGATCGGATGGGTAATGGAAAAATGTATTGATATTTACCCTTAGCTATATTAATGGCTTTGGTCAATAAACACGAGCTATATTCTTCTTTGAGCCAATGTCTGATTAATTCAGAAGGTGACGAAATCAATTGATATGCATTCTCACCTGTCATGTGGTTGCTTGTATACCATTTAAATTATTACAAGATATTCAATTGTTAGGCATGATTGATGATTATATATATTTAAATAAAAGATATGATGTATATATGACATGATAGATAAGATTCTACTGGCTTATGATGGATCTGAAAATGCAGATTCGGCTCTTGAATATTTAATTAAATTGAACACGATGTTAAAGGCGAAGGTATTTATTATACATGTAGTAGATCCAACTTCCCTTTATTCTTATGGAGTCGATATCCCTCCCCAAGTTTATACTGATATCAGGGCTCATGGAAAAAATATATTAGATAAAGCTATAGAAAAATTGAAGAATGAAGGGATGGAAGTGGAAGGTATGTTACTTGAAGGCTCACCCGCCACCACAATAATTGAGAATTCGGACAAGTTGTCTGTGGATATGATAATAACCGGAAGCCGAGGGCTTTCAACCTTTAGAAGCGCTTTGCTGGGGAGCGTATCGGCCAAGCTCGTTCATGATTCTAAGGTTCCCGTGTTAGTCGTAAAACAGTAGCTTATGGAAAGTTCGCTTGGTAATAAGGTAAGGCTTAAGGTTGGACTTACCAATAGTTTACCTGACAACCAAATGGCTTACAGCGTGATAGTGTTGTTTCCCGAACTTATAGATGCAATAAAGAAAGCCCAATCACAAGAATTTATTAAAGGATTTGAAGATGTACTTCAATCTAGGCCTGAACCGTCAGTTGTATCAATGGATAAACCGTCATTCATAAAGCTCTACAACAGGCTCAAAATGGTGGAAGCTGACCTTGAAGATGGGCCGGTTATTTTCAGGTATAATGGTCAATCATTTTCTCTAACGATGGACGCTATATGCGGATAATCTATAGTTATTAGTCACAATATTATGCTTAGTTCCTGCTACGTTAGAAACTTTAATGTGTCATATAGCAATTCTTCTCCTTCCATTGTTGCTAGCTCCTTTT
>JAJZYL010000158.1 GCA_021798095.1 archaeon
GTTATCTCCCCTCAATTTAATTGCTACTGTGGCGAAGTTTTTCAACAAATCTTAACCTCGGTACAGCTTGATAACGAACAGGCTTTCCATAAAGAGTTCCTTTTTATTAACTATGCATGTTTTCAAACCGATCTCCTCAGCGATGCGCCTGAATTCTGATACATTGGAAAGGGATGATAATAAGACATAGATCTCCCCACCACGCTTTAGGCATCTCACTGCATCAAGGAGGAACTTGGATGCCACCTCCACCCCACCAGTACCACCGTCTACAGCGATGTCTACCGGAGCTCCACGTATTGATGGCAAGTACGGTGGATTGAAGAATATCAGATCAAAAGCGTTGCTCCTGAACGGAAGTTCGTCGCCATCACACACTATATCCGCCCCAGCACAAATCAGGTCACATCCTATATACAGCCCCCCTTCCACACCCTTGTAATTCTTGATAATGAAGCCAGATGCCGTACCCACTTCCAGAGCACTCCTGCGGTGTGGGGGCAATGAGTTTAGTAGTAGTAAGGAATCATCGGATGGCTTGTATACGTCTAGCAACGTCAATCAACTCCTCAGGTTCAAGCTCAAATACTTTCCTATATCCCAATAAACCCAAGCTAGTTACATTTTTATTTTTACTTGAAAAGGCCTTCTTCAGGCCTAGCACCATTTCCTTCGTTATTGGCGGTACTTGATTTCTAATGAATCTCATCAACCTTGAAGAAACAGGAGGCATTGGCCTATATGCCTCACTGGGTATATCTAACATCGACTTGATTTCATATGTGTATTTTGCTAATGCGCTTACAGCCTTATACTCCCTTTCCCCGGGATTTGCCACGATCTTTTCAGCGAACTCCTTCTGCAAGATGGCAAATGCCATCTCCACGTTGTTAATAACTAACCATTCTATGAATTTCCTTGATATATAGAAGGGCAGGTCAGTGACCACTCTTTCGTCTATCTCTGGCTTAATCAATAGCGCATTTCCCCTGATTATTTTTACCCTCTTGTTGTACATGAGTTCATCCGATGCCAGTGTGAATAAGGATTCATCCAACTCTACACTTCTCACAAAAGCCCCCCTTTCTGCTAACTGGCGCGTAAGTTGCCCCCCTCCTGTCCCGATTTCGAATACCTTCCATGATTCTTGAACATCTATCAGGTCCACAACCCTTTTTGCCCAATCGTTGGATATGAAATGTTGTCCCCATTTCATCGTCGCTTTAACCTCTAGGGTTTCGCGCTTTCAGTAATTTTTTTGTTTTCAGGTGATAGGAGAACATTTATGTCATACATAGTTAACAATTGTTTTAAATTCTTTCTTAACGTAACCTCCTTTATTCCGCCGTACTGAGTAATTTCAGAAAGCCTAATATGTTCATCGTACATGCGGGCCGCTACGAATACTACTGCTCCAGCTATGCCGGCCGGCTGTTTACCGTATACAAGTTCTGATCTGTTCAATAGTTCAGCCAACCTGACCGCTGTCTTTTCAGTTTGAACTGATAATTGCAGCCTATTGACCAGCTTTGTTATATAGGATATAAGTGGGGAATTAGCGCGGCCTACAAGGGAATTTTTCTGAAATGTAGTATACATTCTTGAGATGGCACCCTTGGTGGTGTTAGTTACTTCCGCAAGTTCTTTGAAAGTTCTGACTTCTCCTGTGGCCCTGCAGGCAGCAAATACTGCAGTGGCCGCTATCACCGCCTGTCGCCTGTTCTTGCACAACCCCCCTTTTATTGCGCCCCAACATATCTTGTTAGCTAACTCCACCGTAAATGAATTTAGGTTCAGCTTTTCCCTTATATCTAATATCTGCCTAGTGATAGCTATCAGCATTTTTTCACGAGGATCCTGCAACCTGAAGTCAAGCTTCCTAAGTTTCTTAGACTGGCCATCTAGGTTAGCTTCATCAGATCGGTTACCTATATAGTTCCTATACATGGCAGGCACCTGTTCCATTGACCCGGCCATTAGCTTCTGCAACTTGGCATCCATCCCTAGCGTTCTGTTCTCAACTCTTAGGGTGGATACATAACCACATTTTTTGCATATATATTCTCCATTAGCATCGTCATATACTAACCGCAAACCACAATTTGGACAAAGTAGACTTTCGCTCAATTTTTATCTGAGAACAGCTCTTCCCCTTTGACGATATTCAAAATGGATGTCCTTACAGCCGCATATGGGGACGCTATAGGCCCGAACACTTCCATGATTCTACCTATTGCCCGTCCATCCTTAAGATATAGTACATCGTTCTCCTTGATTTCCCGCCTCAGCCTGATGATGAGCATATGGCTTTTAGCATAGTGTAAGACTTCTCCCACCTTTTCCATAATTGGAGTTACTGTATATCGCGTTTAAATTGTTTATGGCCAGCTTTATCCAACTGACGATTTTGACTGATCTTGACGGAAATATTTTTAAGCGCAAGCCAATCTCGCTGCTGTATGAGTAGTATCAAAGCGGCTATACTTTGTGGCGGACAGGGTAGTAGATTGAGGCCATTGACCTACTATTTTCAGAAGACCATGCTTCCCATCGGCAGGCGCCAAAAACCAATGCTCGAGTACGTCCTTAAATATATAAGATCTAGTGGAATCAGGGAGGCAACCCTGTTGGTGGGTTATAAAGCGGAACAGATAATTAATTACTTTGGGGGCGGATCATCAGTCGGAATGAAGTTATCATACTCCCGTGACTCCCCCAAGCTTGAAGGTAACGGTGGCGCTTTGTTTAATGCCTTCAGCAGGGGCTTATTCGATGGATATGATGATGTCTTGGTATACTATTCCGATATACTGACTACCCTGGACCTAAGGAAGATGGCAGAAGAGCATCGGACTCACAACAATGTAGCTACATTGGCCGTTGCATCA
>JAJZYL010000159.1 GCA_021798095.1 archaeon
AGACCATCCTATACCCCCACGAAGCACCGGATTGAAGGGCCGTAATGATAGATGCGATATCTATGTCGGCTATCATGACAAGCCAAGCTGGGCCGAAGACCTGAGTCCACTTCTGTAATCTCTCGTTCAATCCCGAAGTTTCCCTAAATGGTCAAGTTATAAATATTTGGTTATAAAAGTGGCCGCTCTTATTACGATCTGCCGTCAGGTGGCATAAACCATCCCTTTATGGTTGCCATGATCTTCTGTTGTTGAAGGTATATGGGTATTCTGCTTGCCAAATGGGTGGCTAAAGATTCAATTCTATAGGAATATATACCATGACAGCGTACGACTTGTGCCTTGGTAAGGATCTGGAATTCCATCGATGCTCACCTTAAGAATGGAAGCATTGTGATCAGGTTCAGAGGTAAGACTATTTCGCTGGATTCAACAGCCCCCCTACAGACCGATATCGCTTTCATCTCTCACGCGCATTATGATCACCTTCCTAGGCGCGTTTCTTCTACAGTCCTTGCCTCTAATGAAACAGTCGAACTGGCTAGGATACGCGGGTTGCCCATTAAAAGCCATATCAATAAAGCTGAAAGTTTAAAGTTGATTGATAGTGGCCATATACTGGGTAGCCGCGCGCTGCTTGTTGATGATGATCTCCTATATACAGGAGACTTTGCAGGAAGGCCAAGGGCATTTCTTTCAAAACTCATCAGTGTCAAATGTAAAACGCTGATAGTAGAAGCTACCTATGGGAAGCCGGGCATTGTTTTTCCGAGCGTCGCTAAGGTGATGGGGGCGGCTATGGATAGCATATCAAGGGCATATGAATTGGGGAAGGGGATAGTTCTAGAGGGTTATACTCTTGGAAAGGCTCAACTTCTAAATTATATGTTTCAGACATGGAGACCTATATTTGTCCATCCTAAGATAGAGGCAGTAAATCAAATATACAGAAAATTTGGAGTTGCAATCCCTATGCCCGATAAGGTAGTTGACGACATAGGTGGTTTAATCCATAAAGGCCCATTTGTGTTCATTGCGCCAATGAATATCCATTTGCGCAGCGACGTACCGATGATTAAATTTACCGGATGGGCACATAACGCATCCAGGTCATCGCTTCCGCTTAGCGATCATGCAGACTTCCAAGAGCTCATTACATATATTAAGAAGGCCAATCCTGAGCGTATCCTTACCATATACGGGTTTGACAGGGGTTTAGCTGAAGAACTCCGCAGGCAAGGCTTTTACGCTAAATCAGTCAGCGATTTACAGACAGATATTCTTGATTATACCTGATAGCCAAGTAATTTTGTCCAAATTGTCGACTTTTATCAAGTACATCGTTAAAAAACCAAAAACAGTAAGGGATGTTGCCTGCGTGCGAGCGGAAAGATATCGTCCGTTGGACAAATGGTGCCCTCTCCCGTTGTGGCCACAATGGGAGAGCCGGATAATCCGATGTGCGGTGTCTCGAAGCGAAACCCGGAGGGAGGTAAAAATGGGATCGGCCTTCTAGGCCGTTCTTGCATTAACGAAGGAACCGGTTAAGGATTCGGGGCGCTGGATCGGCGGCCTGAAAGCAATGGTGGGTGACCATTATTGCTGAGGGCTGGAGGTTTGGAGACCAGAGGACGAAATCGGGGCTTGCGTAAATGTAAAAACGAACTAGATATCGTTCTCCTTTTTGCGTCCTTCAGGGTTTCTTGCACGCAGGCAATATGACTAATCAGGATCAAAGATCATTAATTTTAATATTAACTAGATATCCGGTGATAGATATCTGGCGGAAAATACCTTATGCCCGTCGTACAATTATGCTGTATATCAACCCAATAAAAATCCTTGTAGATAACTAGTTAAAATCTCATTATCTAGGCGCTGAAAATTTACGCCAGTGTATAATATCACAGCTTGGGGGAATAGAGTTTTTTAGTGGTTACCACATATATATGCACATGCTAGCCGAGACGTATAAATTCAACTCTATGGTCATGTTGGCTTATAACAATGCTTTAGCGCTAATTATTTCGCAGGGAATGGGGTGAATCACATTATTATTTAGCAACCTTATCGTTCATGAAGTGAAGTCTCATGACTATCAGGATTTGAAGAACGACATATTGATCTATGCCAAATACAATAATGGCAATTTCATAAAATTGAAGGACACTTCACTAATGGTGATAGGTGATATCCATGGGGACCTTCATTCTTTGGAAGCTATATTTGCAAGAGAAGGGGAATTAGATGATGAAACGCTGGTGATCTTCTTAGGTGATTATGGCGACAGGGGTTACGCCCAATTGGAAGTATGGTGGAGTATTATCAAGTTCAAAAATGCCTTCCCCAATAACGTCGTCACAATACGTGGGAATCACGAGCCTCTGGCATGGGCGGTTCCAGTACCGCATGATCTACCTTTAAAATTTGATGCCGTTTTTGGCCAAGAAAGGGGTAATGAACTTTATGACGATCTTTTTGGCACATTTAAAAATATGGTGCTATTAGCTGAATCTAATGGTATCCTGTTCATGCATGGCGGACTCCCGATTAACATTTTTGATCCACTGGACAAATTGCCGCTTGAAAGGGAAGCATACCAATTTTTGTGGAATGATCCTGCAGATATTTCTGGCTACAGGCTATCCCCCCGCGGATTGGGGTATCTTTTTGGTGAGGATATTACAATCAAGTGGCTAAGGTCACTCGAGGCTACTTATGTTGTTAGAGGCCATGAACCATGTGAAGGATTTAAATTAGATCATCATGGACGAGTTGTAACTATTTTTTCTCGTAAGGGGTATCCTTACTATAATCAAAATGCGGCGTATATGAAATTCGTTAACGGTAAGATGCGTATGATC